>JALWON010000028.1 GCA_027083475.1 Sulfurimonas sp. | reverse complement strand
TATATCTGTTTTAACTACTGCCTCTAGTTTTTCAGTTATTGTTTCATTTAATGCTATGTATTTCATACTTTTTATATAGCAATTTTCAATCCTACTTTTATGTCATTTATTTTTGTTAGGCACTTACATCCTTAGATGACCTGCTAAGGGTGATGAATATCAAAAAAAGTTCATTTTATGCGGCATTTAAAAGTAAAAAAGAGCTTTTTAAAAAGGTACTTCTGTTTTACAAAGAGTATCAAATATCTTTTTTGCAAAGTATTAAAGAGCAAGAGGGTCCTAAAAAAGCGATGCTTATTCTGTTGGAAAAAAGGATAGAAGAGTTTCAAAAAACGGGAAATAACCGAGGGTGCTTATTAATGAATTCAGGACGAGAGTGTTATGGTAGATATGACGATATTGCTCATCAAGTGCATATAGAGTTTAACTATTTCCTCGGCTTATTTAAACAATTTATTCAAGAAGCAAAAGAAAATAAAGAGATTCAAAATAAACAAAATGCACAATATATTGCTGGTAGATATATAAACACTTTGAATGGACTTATGATAACAATGCGAGCAGGAGCTTCTCAAAATATTATAGATGATATTATTCAAAGTGCAAAAGAGTTATTAGAGTAGTGTTCTACACTATTGTTATATCTTTTTTTTCGTCAATTTATGGACTAAATAGTACATAAAAAAATGATAAAAAAGTAATTTTTGATTTTAATAACGATAAATTATGTACTAATTGGTACATAAAAAGGAGAAAACATGTCACTCAAAAAATATGGAGAGTATGCACTTGTAACGGGAGCATCTTCTGGTATAGGTAGAGAGTTTGCTATTGCATTGGCTAAAGAGGGCTATAAGCTTGTGTTAATTGCTCGTAGAAAAAAAGAGCTTGATAACTTAGCACAAGAGCTACAAGAGACAAAAGGGGTGGAAGTTATAGTATATAGTGCAGATTTGACAGAATTACATGCAATTGAAGAAATTGCTTCGTTTACTCAAAATATCGATATAGGTCTAGTGGTACTCAATGCCGGTATGCAAACACACGGTAGTTTTGTGAAAACATCATTTGAAGATCAAACAAAAATGCTTGAACTTAATGTAATAGTCCCTATGAAAATGGCACATATTTTTGCAAAAAGACTTACGGAAAAAGACTTAGGGGCAATTATTTTCTTGGCTTCAACATTTGCATATCAAGCTGTACCATATTTTAGTAATTATGCAGCGAGTAAGTCCTATATATTGAGTTTTGCAGAAGCACTACATGTTGAATTATCCCTCAAAGGGGTAGATGTCCTTGCTCTTTCTCCTGGACTTACAAAAACTGAGATGCCAGAGAGTATAGCGATGGATTTTTCTAAAATGCCAATTTCTGTTATGGAACCTTCAGATGTTGTCCAAGTCGCTCTCAAAGCACTTCAAGATAAAAAAAGTTCAATTATACCGGGTGGAAGAAATAAAATGATGGCTTTTATGGCTCAACACTTAATGCCACGTGCATCTATTGCAGCAATGTTTGGGAATATGAATATGAAAGCAATGAATCCAAAAGTATTGTAGGAGGATTGATTATGAGTTTAACAAATGTACACTGTCAGATGCTTATAAATGCATCTGCAGAAGATGTGTGGAGTGTAGTATGCCGATATGGTGATGTTGCACAGTTTCATGGTGGAGTAGAGAGAACAACGAGTGTAAATGAGAGTCCAATTAAAGCACAATTGGGTGCAGACAGAGTATGTGATATCCATGATATGGGTATGCATATTATCTTAAAAGAGAAAATCATTGAGTTTAAAGAGGGTGAATCCTACAGGTATAAGGTCTATGAGACCAAAAATTTTCCTGTTAAAGCACTTTTTTTTGAGTTTAGCATACAAAAGCATAATGAAAATAACACCTATTTGCGCTTGGATATAGACTACAAAGGCAAACCTGCTTTTATCACACCCTTTTTAAAACCTAAGATGCAAAAGCTCACTCGAGATGTTTTGCTAGGTTACAAAGAACATATTGAAACAGGTTCGCAAAATGTACCCATCAAAGATCTAAGGAAAAAATATAAATCAGCTTGAGGAGAAAATATGAGGCTATGACGAATATTCCTACTAAAGCAGTTGAAGGAGATTTTTAAAAATAATTTCGGTAACACCATCTTTGGTGTTACTCTTGTTTAAGTACCGGTCTTCTAAGTACCCTCCCCCCCCATAATAGGCTACCCTTTATCACTAAAAATATACTTTTTCAAAATATAAAACTGTACATATCATAGATGCTCAATTATATCAATACTCTCTTTTGAAAAAATGACCTCTAATTACTTTACCATAAAACAACTCAAACAGAATTGCCCCAAAAATGAAGGTCATAAAAATGATGATTGCTCGAGGGTTGGACTCGTATGTATGAAATAAAAGCATACACAGGGCAAAGAGACTAGCAAAAGAGGAGAGTATAAAAATATATCGTCTGCCATTGATTTTTTTATAAAGTTTTAATGCACTCAAATTGACAATAAAAAAGATGAGTAAAAAGCTGGCACTTCCTATGATGGCAATCTCTTCAAGATCTATAAAATTTGCGATAAACAGACTCAAAAGTGTCGTAAAGAAAAGTCCCATAATGGGAATATCCCCTTTTTCATACTCAAAGAGTGTCGGTAACTCACCATCCATAGCAATCATAAAACCGAGTCGTGCATTACCAAAGATTGTTGCGTTTATGGCAGAAAATGTTGAGAGCAGAGCGGCTAAGGCAACGAGCTTAAAGCCGAGCATCCCAAGGGCAGGTTTGGCTGCAATAGCCAGAGCATAATCTTTCGCTTCTAAGAGTTCTTTTTGTGGCACTGTTGTCACAGCGACTAAAGCAATAAGTATATATAAAAAAATCACAATCCCAACAGAGAGATAAAAAGCTCTTGGTAAATTCTTTTCAGGGTTTACAATGCTTTGTGCAGCATTGGCAATAAGTTCAAACCCCTCATAGGCTACAAAAATAATCATACCTGCTGCTAAAATAGACCCTGTACTTTCATAGTTTTGCGGAGCAACTCGTGAAAAATCCATATAAAATGCCCCTGCAATAATGACAACAATAAGTAAAACCACCTTAATAGCAACGATGATACTCTCAGATTTTGAGACAAAAGAGGTACTCACAATATTAATAAGTGCAGGTAACATAATAGCAACACCAATAAGCACATGATGCAAAAAAGGTGTTTGATGCGAAAAAAAAGTCATGCCATAAGAAGCAAATGCCGATGCATACAAAGCAATCGTCACAAGATAGCTCATCCAAAGCATTAAGTTTGCGGAGCCAGAGAGTAGATTATGTCCAAAAGCATTATCTATAAAAACAACTGTGCCCCCTCTGCTTTGGTATGTTGTTGCAAGTTTTGCATAAGAGTAAGCCGTTAAAAAAGCCACCACCCCTGCAATAAAAAAAGCAATAGGAGTTGCTCCATGAGCCAAAGAGACAGCATCACCTAAAACGGCAAAAATACCACCACCAACCATCCCGCCAATCCCTATAGATACAGCACCAAAGAGTGATATAGTTTTCATTTTTATACTTTAAAACTTATAACTATATTCAAAACCGCCAATGACATTCGTGGAGTGGTCTTCTTTGGTATATGCTGTAGGGATTTCATAAAAAAGGCTCAATTTATGCTGATTGTAGTAAAGACTTCCTGAGAGATGTACCAAGGCATTGAGAATATTTTTGTGGGTTGCATATCCACTATCAACTGCTTTATCGAGTATTGCTGAATATGCCAAAACCTTTGTTTCAACCCCTATACTTGTAGACCAACCAAAACCATGTTTGAGACTATCTGCATCAAGAAGACTTGCTTCACTCTTGAGGTAAGGATAATGTGCATTAAAATTTTGTACATAATTATGCCCTAGTCGTAAACTACTCCCTGCAAAGACAGAGGTATTGAAATTTCCAAGTGTTACACCATAATGATTCAACCAATCGGCTTTTAAAGTATCTCCCACACTTCCCTGCCACGATTTTACTCCCTTTTGCAATAAAAAATTGAGTGTATAATGTGTCCCGAGTTGGGTATCCCAGCCTTGTGGTTGTTGGTTGCCTATCATTTTGTGAAATGTTTTTTGAACCCATTCAGCACCAGAGTATTTACCCATAATGCCAACTTCTACACTGTACTCAGAAAAATGTTCCTGATCCCACTCCAACAAAAATGCCGATACCGCGAGATAACCTGCATATGGGTAGTCAGCATACTGTGCATTTATAAGTTCTGTATTTTTAGGAGTAATTATCATCTGTGTAAGGCTTAAACCTGCATTATGCTCTTTAGTACTACTAAGAGGAACGATACCCTGTGCTGCTCTCAAAAAAGCATTCGTGTAACTCTTTTCTTTTGTTGTACCGGTTTCTAACCAACTCAAAGCATCGCCATTCGTAAAATGTCCATCACTCCCTGCAAAAAAATCATTATAAAATGTAAATGACACACTATCTGCTTCTAAAGACACCCCACATAATAATGCACTCACAAACAATCTCTTTATCATCGCTATGCTCCTTAAAAAGTATCAAGCCTGCACACTCTTGTTGCGCCCGCTCGCTTTGGCTTCATATAAAGCATCATCTGCTGCTTTAATGAGGTCTTCAACTCGAAACCCTTTTTCTATTTGTGCGACACCGAAACTTGCTGTTTTATGTCCAACTGCCTCAAAATCATATGTCTCAATAATCTTACGAATATGTTCAGCAAGTGTAAAGGATCCCTCTTTTGTAGTCGCTTCACAGATGATTAAAAACTCTTCACCACCCCACCTGCCAACAATATCTGTTTCTCGGATATTCTCTTTGAGAATATTTGCTATTGTTTTAAGAATCGTATCTCCCACAAGATGCCCATACTCATCGTTCACTTTTTTAAAAAAATCAATATCGACCATTATCACAGAAAAAACTCTTCCATGTCGGTGAAAATCTTTGAGCCTTAAAGCGAGTGTTTCATCTATTTTCGACCTATTATAAAGTTGTGTCAGTGTATCTGTTTTTGCAAGCATTTGTAGCTTTTCATTGAGTGTTTCAAGCTCTTGGGTTCTTTGGAGGACATCATACTCTAGTTGTGTTTTCTGTTTTTCTATGAGTGTAAATCTTTTCTCTTCTTCACTTGAAATTTTTGCGAGTAACTCGTTAAACTTCGCTTGTAAAATAGAGAGTTCATTGTCATATACTAACTCTACATTGACAACACGATTGTGTTTTTGCTCCCAATCTAATCTCTCTATACTTTTTGTAAGAGATTGAAGTGGTCTCTCAAGCCTACGACGAAACGCAACGATAAACAGTAAAATTAATACCGTGCTTTTTAAAAAAGCATTAAGAACTATCATACCAAAATTGACTTTTAGACGATTAAAAATCGCAATCTTATCTGAGTATATCACAACATCTGCAAGATGAATATGCAAGTTGTTAAACTCTTGGTATATGGGAAAAGCAAAAGCGAGTGTCTCATCAAAAATTTTCTCTTGAGAAAATTGCTTGGAAACTTTTTTGACAAGAATTTTTCCTTTTTCATCTTTGACAACTATCTTATATACAAGTGGTTCTTGTAAGGCACCATCGGCAATAGCCTCTAATTGTGCATCATTGAGATCCCATAACGCAGTCTGCAAGGCTGGTTTAAAAATATTGGCAATACTTTGCAGGTCATCTTTTATATGCATTTTTGTGTAACTATAATCTACATAGACATGCAAAGCAGTAATGACAATCGTAATAACAAAGTAAATTGTCAGTACTGACTTGAGTAGTTGTTTTGAAAGATTGCGTTTTTTTAAAAGCACCCTATCTTCTTTTTTTGAAATATTTTTCTGAATAAAATTTATAAATTGCATCATAACGACCTGTTTTACAAAGTGCCCGAATCCCTTCATTAAAATCATCTCGTAATTGTTTCTCTTTAAAAGCTGTTCTATAAGCAGTCGGTTCAAATAAGTTTGACTCTACAACCTCTATATCTGAACGAATTTTTCCCTCTTGGATAAGCCTGTTTTTGTAATATTCAAAAATATATTTATCCATCACTGCAATGCTACTTCTTCCTTTAAGTAGCTTATACACCTGTTGCCTTTGATTGGCGATTTCTGAGTAGTTTTTTCCTGCTGCATTCGCAACTTTAGCAAATGCAGCACCAAGATAGACTTTTGCATTTTGAAATGAGGTAAAATCATAGTTTTTCAAATCATTAATGCTTCTGAGCTTACAATGGTTTTTCTTGAGGCTGATCGCAACATTTTCGTAGTGCATAAAAGGCTCAGAGTAGTAAGCCACTAATCCTGAACTCTTTTTTATAATCGAAGTCGCATCTACATAGCCATCTTTAAACAGCTCAAAGCCTCTGCCAATGTTCACAAAGACAGGCTTCACCGTATGTGACTTATAGGCAAGTGCCTCTTTAACTAAAGTAAGAACAATCCCACTTCCATCTTTAAAGACATAAGGCGGGGTACTATAAGAAAAGAGAGTCTGCACCTCTCTAGCATTCAGCGTCAATAAAAACAATATAAAAAGTAATATAATTCTTTTTAACATACCCTCATGGTACAACTTTTTAACTTAAAGACACCTCTAAAACCCCTAGTATCTCTCAGTAATACAGAGAAGTTTACAATCAAGGCACTCTTTTGAAACCCTAGCCATAGCTAAGGTGAGAAAGAGTAACGATGAGTGTAGGCTCCTCTGTGTTACCCGTAGGGAGGGATAAAAAAAGCAATCTTGCACAAAACTTTTCATCGCCATAGCTACGGCTATGACTCATAAAAGCTTTTGCACAATCTCATCTTTTTTTCTTCCCTCTGAGAGGTACTAGGGGTTTTAGAGGTGCCCTTAAATGTAAACTAATCAATGCTTTTTTAGTCAATGAAGAGATAGGAGCATCTTCAAGTGTATCAATGTCCACCCATAAAACATTTTCATCAACCGCTTCAAGTTTATACAGATGCACCTGCAAACGGTATTTGGTATAGGAGTGTTTAAAAACAGTTAAAAAGTCCTCTTCTAAAGGTTCTACTCTTGGGAGAACAAGCATATCTTTATACATTTTTTCTTTGGAGATTTCAAGAGCAATTTTTTCATTTCTGATGCAAATCCCATAAAAAAGATCAAGTGACTCATATACTGTTTTTTTTCTTTGTGTATAAAGTTCTGCCTCTTCTTTACCCAAACAGTCTGCTTCTAAAGGGCACTCTGTGCATTTGGGATTTTTTGGTAAACAAACAAGGGAGCCTAAATCCATCAGGGCAAGATTATGTGCTCTTGGAGCTTGTGCATTGACAAAGGGAGTTGCTTTTTCCCAGACAAGACTCTCTTTTGCTTCAAGCAAAGCAAAGTAGCGTTTGATGACGCGTGCTATGTTTGTATCGACTACAGGAATTGCCTGTTCATGTCCAAAACTACAAATCGCACTTGCCGTGTAGCGACCAATTCCAGGGAGTTTAAGGAGTTCTTCTTGCGTTTTGGGTAACTCTGTTTGCACAATTTGTGCCGTTTTATGCAGATTTCTTGCTCGTGAGTAGTAGCCCAAACCACTCCAGGCACTCAGTACTTGTTCTTGTGGAGCTTGTGCCAAAACTTCAAGGGAGGGAAACTTCTCTAAAAACTGTGGATAGTACTCATCACGAACACGATTCACCTGCGTTTGCTGGAGCATAATTTCACTGAGATAAATATGGTACATATTGTCTGTATTGCGCCAAGGCAAAGCATGGCGACCTTGTGTTTCATACCAATCTAAGAGTCTTTGATGCACTCTTTTCACACTAACCTGCTCGCATTTTTAAAATCGCTGCAACATCAATCTCTTGTGTGTAGCGAACAAAGGCTTCACTCTTTTCTTGTATAGCATACATTGTCATTCTATCGGCAAGCTCATTACCCTCAAAACCAGCATGTGCTTTGATGTGAAGCAGTTGTACATCTTTTTTTATCTCATTATAAAGTGCATAGGATTTTTTGATAATGTCAAGGTTTTTAATCGCCCCACCTTTTTTTGTCCACCCTTTTTTCTCCCAAGAAATTGCCCAGGTTTTGATGCAGTTGATGGCATACATGGAGTCACATTTTATTGTAACTTTATTGCCATTTTGTGCCTCTTTTTGTGCTAGACGTAAAGACTCATACAGGGCTCCAAGTTCTGCTGTATTGTTTGTACCCATTGGCTCATATAAACCATACCAAAGTTGGTAAAGTTCTCCATTTTTATACACTGCCACCCCAGAACCAGACTCTCCAGGATTTGGTGTACAGCCCCCATCACAGTAAATAGTCACATCTCCCTCTACGCTCTTTTGATGTGTAACTTGTGGCACTTCTTTTCTAAACTTCTGTAATGCCTTATAATTTGCAATAATTTTTTCTTCTAAAGTTTTATCATTGATACCATTGAGTAAAACAAACAATTCTGCCCGTGCATCAGAGAGTTCTTTTCCCAAAGAGAGTTCTTTATAACTTTGTTTATCCTCTTTTTCAAGGCCTAAAAGTGTCAATTGCGATTCGTTAATCTCTCTCTCTACACCAAGTGCTAAGAGTGCTTCTGTGACTTTTTGCATATTGTATTTTTCCTGAAGTAATTGTATTATTATACTCTATAATAAAGAAAATTAATTTCATTATTGTACAATTCTCTCAAAAACAGGGAAGTCCATGAGAACTTTTTATTATGTACAGACAGGCCACCGTATCGGGCTCGATAGATTTCGCCGTGCAACGACAATTTTACGTGCCTTGGGTGATGATGAGATTACACTCCTTACCTCAGATTTTAGAATCTCTCATATAGGAAGAGATTTTGGTGTGAGGGATTGTGTCGGGATTGATGTAGTGCGTAACATCCCACAAATTGCCCATCATGGCGATAAACTCATTTTTGATTCTGATGAAGCAAATCCATTGATGCTTGAAGATATGCGAAAATTTTTCTCTACATTTATTCGTATTGCTGACAAAGCAGAGGATACAAAAGCAGAAAATGA
>JALWON010000027.1 GCA_027083475.1 Sulfurimonas sp. | reverse complement strand
TACTATAATACAGTTAAGGAAAATAAATGAAGTTAAGCTTTAGAATAAAACATCACTTTTTTGGTGCTTTTCGAGAACTTTTTGTCCATCATCATGGTTCCTTGGAGTTTCGTGCCAAAATTTTTGCGCTTGTCATTGCAGCATGTCCAAATTCAAAGGTCGAAAACTATATTTTAGTCAAAGAGTTAGCCCATAAAATTTATAAAAAAGATACAGACAGAGCAAATTTACTCATGCTCACGACAAAAGAGATTGTCAAAAAAGTCAAAGACAACAATGGACTTGACATTGACACACTCGTAGAGAACATTCAAAAAGAGCTCAAAATTGTGCCGAGATATGCTCAAAAAATTGATGTTGCATCACTCAAACCGTTTTTAGATATAACATATGATGAGGATGTCATTGCTTACCAAAAAAACATCTTAGAGTTTTTGCAAAATCTCAAAGATGAAACATTAAAAATATACAACAAAGGATAAATAACTATGGATTTACAAACAACTGCGTTACATGCTGGATATGACAAAGATACCCAAGGGACAATGGCGGTACCTATTTACCAAACAACCGCCTACGAGTTTCGTGATGTTGAGCATGCTGCCAACCTTTTTGCACTCAAAGAGTTAGGAAATATTTATACACGTTTAAATAACCCAACCACTGATGTTTTTGAAAAACGCTTTGCTGAGCTTGAGGGTGGGGAAGCAGCACTCGCCGCGGCAAGTGGTATGAGTGCTATTTTTTATGCGATTGCCAATGCTGCTGAAGCGGGCGATAATATCATCTGTGCCAATCAACTCTATGGCGGGAGTCTCACACTCAATGCCCATACTTTTAAAAGATTTGGCATAGAGTCGCGTTTTTTTAATGTGCATAAACCCCAAGAGATGGAAGCACTCATAGACAACAAAACAAAAGTTATCTTTTTTGAGTCCTTAACAAACCCAAGTATTGATGTTGCTGACATTGAAGCCATTACTGCCATTGCCAATAAACATGGTATTTTAACTGTTGTGGACAACACCGTCGCAACCCCTGTTTTATGCCGTCCTTTTGAGTTTGGTGCCGATATTACAGTCCATAGTGCGAGTAAGTACACCACAGGGCAAGGGCTTGCTATTGGGGGCATACTTGTTGAACGCAAAGGACTTTTAGAAAAAATCAAAGGCAATCCCCGCTACCCACAATTTAATGAGCCCGATACTTCTTACCATGGTTTAGTCTATGTTGACGTGCCGCTTCCTATTTTCACTTTGCGAGCACGACTCTCTTTACTTCGTGACATTGGAGCGGTGGTTTCACCTTTTAATGCTTGGTTGTTTATTCAAGGCATGGAGACACTCTCTTTACGTATGCGAGAGCACTCTAAAAATGCCCTTGCACTTGCAGCATTTTTAGAGTCACATCCAAAGGTACAAAAAGTCAATTACCCTGGTTTAGCGAGTAATGCAAACTATGAAAATGCGCAAAAGTATTTTCAAGATGGTCTTGCAAGTGGACTCTTGAGTTTTGAAGTAAGTTCTTTAGAAGAAGCAACAAAGATTGTAAACGCAACCAAACTCTACTCTCTTGTTGTTAATATTGGCGATTCTAAATCTATCATCACACACCCTGCATCAACAACACATCAACAACTGAGTGATGAAGAGCTCAATGCTTGTGGTGTTCCTGCTGGACTTATCCGCATTTCTGCTGGTTTAGAGAGTGCAAAAGATTTAATTGCTGACATACAACAAGCCCTAGAAGCATAAAGAGAGAGAAAATTTGCCCTTAAACCTGCAAACACACACCCAACATTTTACGAACCCACTCTATTTGGAGAGTGGTCGTATTTTAGAGCCTTATGACATTACCTATGAAACATATGGTCATCTCAATGATGATAAATCAAATGTCATCGTCATCACACATGCCCTCACGGGTTCACATCATGCTGCTGGAGTCTATGAAGATGATTCAAAAGCAGGGTGGTGGGATGGACTCATTGGCCCAAAAAAAGCCATAGATACAAACAAATACTTTGTCATCTGTACCAATGTCATAGGAAGTTGCTTTGGCTCAACAGGTCCAATGTCCCCACAGCACCCCCATCAAGAGCCCTACCGCTACAAATTTCCTGTTGTCAGTGTCAAAGATATGGTCAAAGCACAACGTATTTTATTTGACCGTTTAGATATTCATAGAGTAGAAGCGATTATTGGAGGGAGTATGGGTGGTATGCAAGCCCTGCAATTTGGCATTCACTACCCCAATTTTGCAAAAAAAATCATCGCCCTTGCAACAACCTATGCCACCCAAGCTTGGGCAATCGCCTTTAACAAAATTGCGCAAGAAGCCATTTTGAAAGACCCCGATTTCAAACAAGGCTATTATGACCCCCAACTCATCAAAGAACAGGGTTTAGCAGGTATGGCGGTGGGACGCATGGCAGGACACATCAGTTTTTTAAGTCATGAATCAATGCGAGAGAAATTTGGTCGAGAGTATAAACGCACCGATGGACTCTATGAGCTTTTTGGAAAATTTCAAGTTGAATCTTACCTTGAGTACAATGGCTATAATTTCACAAAATGGTTTGATCCTCTGACGTATCTCTACATTACCAAAGCGATTAACATCTATGATTTAGCTCGGGGTTTTGACTCTTTAGAAGAGGCCTTAAAAAAGATTACAGCCGATTTACACCTTATCAGCTTTAAAAATGATGTACTTTTTAAAAATTTTGAGATGCAAGAGATTGCTACAATACTCAAACAGATTGGCAATACCAACCACACATATAGAGACATCGACAGCGATTATGGACACGATGCCTTTCTCGTCGAACTCGACAAATTTCAACACCATATTAAGGATATACTCAATGCCTAAGAAAGAAGAAGAAAATTTTGAAACAAAACTTGAGAGTGCCAAAGCTGTTTTAGAGAGACTCATGCAGCCTGACATCACCTTAGCCGATAGTGTCAAAGCCTATGAAAAAGGGATGCAAGAACTCTCAGATGCTCAAGCCATCTTAGAAAATGCTGTCTTAAAAATCAAAGAGATAAAAAATAGCTAAATGAGAGCAGCCGTCTTACAACTCAATGCACAAGGTTTAAGCTCTACCAAACTCTACAACTACATCCGAGTTGCCCACACAAAAGGGGTCAAAGTTTTACTCCTTGGCGAGTATGTTTTAAACCCTTTTTTTAAAGAGTTACAAACAATGTCACTGAGCATGATTAACGAGCAGGCACAGCAACAAATAAAAGTTTTAAAAGAGCTTTCAACAAACTATAAAATGACCATTGTAGCGCCTTTAGTAATTGTAAAAAAACAAAAAGTCTATAAAACAGTTGCCAAGTTTTCCCCCTCTTCTACAGCCTATTATCAGCAACAACTCATCATTAATTATGCCCATTGGAATGAAGAGAAATTTTTTGCCAATGCAATCACAAGCCTGCAAACACCGCTTATTTTTAACATTGATCACTTTAAATTTGCCATTATGAGTGGTTTTGAGCTCCATTTTGATGCCATTTTTAGGACCCTTGCTTCAAAAAATATTGATTGTATTTTACTGCCAAGTGTTGCCACCTTTGACTCTTATGAACGCTGGAAAGCACTCATTTTAAGCCGTGCATTTACTCAAAACTGCTATATTTTGAGAGCTAATCGCATTGGGGCATACCAAGACAAAAACATTTCATGGCAATTTTATGGAGACTCCATCTTAGCCTCGCCAAATGGGGAACTCCTCGAACACCTTGGCAACAGTGAAGAGCTCATGATTGTCGATATGCACCATACAGATGTCGTCCAAGCAAGGCGCTCATGGGGTTTTAGAGAAGCACTTAAAAAAAGGAATAACTAATGTTACAATATTTTCACAGACAAGTTCAACTTTGGGGTGAAGAGGTACAGACCTCTTTACAAAGCAAAAAAATCGCTATTGTTGGCTCAGGAGGCTTGGGCTCTTCACTTGCGTTTGCCCTTGGTGCAAGTGGCATTGGTGAAATTCACATGATAGATTTTGATGCAGTGAGTCTGCATAACATTCACCGTCAAATTGCTTTTAAAGTCGGTGATGAGGGCAAAAACAAAGCCCAAATAAACGCAGCACTCATCATGCAACGCTCCCCCTATGTCAAAGCGATTGCTCACGAGTGTGATTTTGACACATGGGCACAAAAAAATATAGAAGTTGATCTCATCATAGACGCGACAGACAACCTACCCACACGTGGCGACATCAACACCTATGCCAAAAAAAGTAACACCCCTTGGGTATACGGGAGTGTCGAAGCTTTTCATGGGCAAGTCTGCTTTATAGAAAACTCCTCTTTTAATGATGCTTTTAAAATCATCAAAAAAACACCTGCAGGCATTGCAGCCCCTATTGTGATGCATATTGCTTCACTCCAAGCAAATTTAGCCCTGCGTTTCTTAGCAGGACTCAGTGTCAAAAAAGATATGCTTTATTATCTTTTCTTTAATGAGGAGGGTGAGCTTATAAGCCAAAAATTTGGCTTACCTACTGCTTAGAGATATACTGAGCAATCGCTTCAATCTTGGCATCATCAAGTTTTGAAGCCTGCCCTTTCATAATAGCTTTCATTGCCCCTCCATATGTTCCATTTTTATAACCATGTAGTGCATCTGCTACTTTACTCGCTTGCCAACCTTTGATAATCTGCGATTTCCCCATCGCTTTTCTCTCACCATGCGCACCATGACACCCTGCACATGCTGTAAAAAGTTTTTGTCCATCAAGTGCCGGCTTTGTCGGTGCTGTACTTGCTTGAATATCTTTTGCAACTTTTTCAACTGCCTTTGCACTTTTTTGGACAACTTGTGTGCTCACTTCTTTAACTTTTGCAACACTCTTTTGTGTCACTTTTTGCACCTGCTCTGAAACAACACTCGTCGCTTCTTTTGCTTTTTGCATCACTTCATCTGTACTTTTTGCCACAACTGCCGCTGTCTCATGTGCCTGTTGGCTTATCTCTTTTTTTGCTGTTTGTGTTGTTGCATCATCGCTACATCCGAGTAGTAACAAGGCTAATGCCGCCGATAAGATTATTTTCATCTTCTATCCTCAAGTTTATTTTAAAATATTATACACTAATTTTTTATATTTCACTCTAAAAATTGCCTTCACACTTCCAATCAAAAACCATAAGTAAAGAAGTGGGAGGATGACACTTTGCACCGTAAAAACGGTAATGAGTGTAATGATTTTTCGTGATGTTTCTTCTATGCTTTTTTGTAGTCTCTCTAGTTGGGTAGAGATATTCAAACTTTGACTGAATCCAGTATACTGTGCATTTAAACGAGAGAAAAAGCCACTTTGTTGTGCTTGTTTTATCTGCGAGGTTTGCGAGCTCACTGCTTCAAGTTCTGTTTTTGTTTGCTCTATTACTTTACTTGCTGTTTCATACTCATTTTGAAGGACAGAATTATAAAAAAATTGGGATAAAAAAAGAAAAACTATAGCACTAAAGCGCAGAAGTAGCAAGAGTAAAAAAGCTTTTAAAGTGTAGCCTAAAAGCATACTCCCTTGCATTTTTTTCATCCATAAAAGTACTAAAGAAACGACAACACTCACTCCAAAGGCGACCTGCACAAACAGTTTTGCACTTAAAATCAATACTAATTTTTGAATACCAAGTGAGACAGAAGCAAAAAGCATCACCCAAGAAAATCGCTCTACCAAATCGTTAAAGGGGTCTAAAATTTCACCTATACTAAAGTTCATGCCTATACCAACAGGAGTAAAAGAGAGTTCTGTTCCTTGCAAAAGAGAGATGACTGCATTGAGTCCCTTTGCCAAGCCAAATGCAAGCATGGCTCTATCAAAGGCTTCATTTTGTATCTCCATTGCCAAACTGTCTACATCTAAACGCAGACTCACAACAAGCACAATCATTAAAAAAACAGATATTATAATTTTCATATATTTTCCCTTTCATATTCAACAAGTATTTTTTAGCTATAATAACATATGAATTTTGAACCATATCCATTTGAAAAACTAAACAAACTACTTGAAAATATTATACCCAACTCTGACTTTGCTCCCTCTGTTTTAACCATAGGAGAACCACAGTTTGAAACGCCTACTTTTATACAGAGTGCTTTGGCAAAAAGTACTGATTTACTCAAAAAGTATCCAAAAACTGGCGGTGAAAGTACACTTCGTCAAGCGATGCGTGATTTTGTGCAAAGACGCTTTCATACCACACTAGAAGATGCACAAATTATCCCTACTTTTGGAACACGAGAGGTGCTTTTTAACTTTCCTCAGTTTTTACTTTTTGATGTAAAGCGACCTGTCATGGCATATACAAACCCTTTTTATCAAATTTATGAAGGAGCTGCACTCGCTACAGGTGCGAAGGCTATCCACTTAAACTTAAGCAAAGAAAATAACTTTAAACCGCTCATCAATGAAAAAGAGCTTGCCAAATGTGACCTTGTGATTTTAAACTTTCCAAACAACCCAAGCACTACAACACTTACATTAGAAGAGCTAGGAGAGTGGGTTCGTCTTGCGATGAAACATAACTTTGTTCTCTTAAATGATGAGTGTTATAGTGAAATCTACACCAACACCCCACCCCCTTCACTTTTAGAAGCTGCAAGTGCTGTTGGCAATGTTGATTTTACCAATGTTTTGGTGATTAACTCCATCTCCAAACGCTCCTCTGCACCGGGACTGCGTTCTGGATTTATTGCAGGTGATGCAAAAATACTCAAAGAGTATATGAAGTACCGCACCTATGTAGGCTGTGCAAGCCCTCTACCACTGCAGCATGCTGCAGCAGAGGCTTGGAGTGAAGAGACTCATGTTGCCCACTCGCGTGCAATTTATAAAAGAAACTTTGCAATAGCACAAGAGATTTTAGGCACAGCTATTCCCCAAGCGACTTTTTACCTTTGGATAGAAGTAGAAGATGCCCTTGCGTTTACGCAAAAACTCTACAAAGAGTACAATGTAAAAGTTCTTCCTGGTGAGTTTTTAGCCAGAGAAAATGCCAAAGGAGAAAACCCTGGCATTGGTTTTGTGCGCATTGCATTAGTAGAAAATGAAGAAAAAACAAGAAGTGCCCTCACTAGAATCAAGGAGTGTTTAGATGGCTAAAAGTGTAGAAGATTTAAAAGCAGAAGTGTTAAAAGCACAACAAACAAGCGATATTGCAGCTTTATATGTCTTAGAAAAAGAGGCACATGAAGTATTTGACGAGGAAACACTCCATGGTTTTTATGCCAATATTTTAGATTTAGCCCTCGAAAAACTTACCGATACACTTGAATCACACCGTAAAATGGATATGAACGAAGTACAAGACTTTGCAACAACTCGTGCCCTGTATGAGTATGCCATTGAGCACTACTCGGCTGGAGAAGCAAAAGATGCAGCTGCACTCTTTGAAGTGCTTACAGGCATTACAAATGATGAGGCATTTACATCTGCACTCAAGTTTCACTGGATTGCGGCGGCTGAAAATCTTGATTTTGAGAGTTTTTTAGAAAAAATTGCAGACATTGAAGCGACACAAAACGCAGGAACATTTTATATTAGCAAGTTTACAAAAGAGGCACAAAAATTGCTTGATACTGCTAAGAAAGAGGAGTAACTATGAAGATACATTTTATTGGGATTGGTGGTATTGGTATCTCAGGACTGGCACAATATATGCGTTTTAACGGGCATGAGGTTTCAGGCTCTGACATCAAAGATACACTCATTACACAAAAGCTCCGCTCTTTAGGCATTGAAGTCACCATCCCGCATACAGCTGAGGCAATCACAGACCAAGATTTAGTGGTACACTCAGCGATCATTAGTCCAAATAACCCTGAGGTAGTTGCGGCTAAAGCAAAAGGCATCGAAGTACTTGCGCGTCGAGAGGCACTGCTCAAAATTCTTAATGATAAAAAAGTCTACTCAGTCGCTGGGGCACACGGTAAAAGTACCACAACGGCCATACTCAGTGCTATTATGGATGGTTCTGCCATCATTGGTGCCGAATCAAAAGAGTTTGCTTCCAATGTTCGCTATGATGAAACAACAGATGTTATGCTTTTTGAAGCAGATGAGAGTGATGGAAGTTTCATCAACTCCAATCCACACTGTGCCATCGTTATCAATGCAGAGCCTGAACATATGGAGTATTATGACTACAATTATGAACTTTTTTATGACTCTTACAAAACTTTTATAAACGCAGCACCTTGCCGTGTTTTAAATGCAGAAGACCCTTTTTTAGCAACACTCGTTGAGAGTGTCCAAGCGCACTGGCTCTACCCAAGTAAAGATATTTCCAATATCAGTTATACACTCATCAACAATGAGCCCCATACAACTTTTACACTCAAAGATTTGGGAGAGTTTGCTGTTTGGGGATTTGGAAAGCATATCGCACTCGATGCCTCTTTAGCTATCTTAGCAGCCAAAGAGTCTATGGATATTGAAGATATTCGCACAAAACTGCTCAATTTCAAAGGAATTAAAAAACGTTTTGATATTGTCGGTTTTGAAGATGACCGTGTAATTATTGACGATTATGGACACCACCCAACAGAGATAAAAGCGACCTTTGAATCGGTCAAAGAGTATGCTTCACTCAAAGGCTTTGACAAAATAACAGCCATCTGGCAACCACATAAATATTCTCGTACAATCGATAATCTTGATGCGTTTATTCACTGTTTTGATGGTGCTGATGAGCTGATTATTCTTCCTGTTTGGGCAGCGAGTGAGGTCAAGCGTGAAATAGACTTTGAGAAAAACTTCAAACAATACAATCTTACTATGGCCGATAAGATCAAAAGAGCCAACAACACCATTACTGTGATTAAAGACGACAAAGATTTAGAGGTCTTAAATAAGGGTCTCATTATCGGCTTTGGTGCGGGAGATATAACGTATCAGATGCGAGGGATTGCATAGTGACTTACATACTCGGCATACTCATTGTTATCGTCTTTTTCTTAGCGATGCGTTATTTTACAACATTTGATTTTTACCAACAAATCAGTATTGCGATTGT
>JALWON010000026.1 GCA_027083475.1 Sulfurimonas sp. | reverse complement strand
ATAGTGGAGTGAATACTCCCGGATTTACTTACAATAGAGCCAATGAAGTTTCGCAAAAACTTTTTGACAGCGTTGATTTGGTTGTGAGTAAGGGCATGGGAAATTATGAGTGTTTAAGTCCTTCTCATCGGAGTGATATTGCTTTTTTACTCAAAGTAAAATGTGGAGTAGTTGCGAACTCATTACAAAAAAACATAGGAGATATAATATGCAAAATGGTATGAAGTTTTTATTGGGAGTTTTACTACTGTCCAGTACAGGTGTCGTGGCAAAGGATTTACATCACACATACTCTTTTGCACTTGTCGGGATGAGTATGGATTACAAAGAGTATGGACCACAACTACTTGATAGTGAAGCATCTAGCTTTACAGATATTGGCGGATTTGAGGTTGCTTATGGTTATAAAATCTCTAATGAAAGTAAAATTAATTTTTCAGTGATGTATGCTACAGGCTACAGTGATTATGTAGGTTCTCTTTTAGGAAGTGGCAGCCCTTATGGAAGTGCAACTTCAAAAACTGCAAATAATATTGTTGATACTACATTGAGTTATAATCGTTATAATGATTTAAAAAATGGAGTAACATTTAACTATGGGCTTGGATTAGCTTATAGATATTGGGAAAGACAACTGAGTGCAAGTCAAATTGAAGGCTATGAATGGTTTTCTCTTCGACCATCTATTGGATTAGAAACTTCTTTATTGCAATCTATCTCTTTGGGAATGCAGGTGGAATATCAATATGCTATAAATCCAAAAATGAGTATTTCTGCAAATAGGGATAATCAAGCGACTAGTCTTAATTTAGGAGCTGAAGATACATGGAAAATATCTATACCTCTTAGGTATAACTATAATAATAAGATAACATTTTTCACTACATATAGCCTTGAGTATCAGAAAATAAATGCATCAAACTCTATAGACTATATTTTAAGAGATAGGAATAATAACCCTTATCAAGATAGAATACATGAACCAGACAGCACCGCATATAACCAATATCTTAAGCTTGGTGTTGCGTTTAAATACTAAAAAAGTCAAATAAGCTATAATTGCACACTTATAATAACAAAGGCGATAAAAATGATAACTTTTAGCGAAATGCTACTAAAATTACAAGAATTTTGGATGAAAGAGGGGTGCAATATTGTGCAGCCTTATGATATTCCAGCAGGTGCAGGGACTTTTCACCCTGCTACTTTTTTACGCTCTTTAGACTCAACACCTTGGGCAACGGCTTATGTTGCACCTTCTCGCCGTCCAACAGATGGACGCTATGGAGAAAATCCAAACCGATTGGGTTCTTACTATCAGTTTCAAGCCATTATTAAACCAAGCCCAGATAACATTCAAGAACTTTATCTTAAATCTTTAGAATACCTTGGGCTTGAAGTGAAAAATCATGATATTCGTTTTATTGAAGATAACTGGGAATCTCCAACTTTAGGGGCTTGGGGACTTGGCTGGGAAGTATGGCTCAATGGTATGGAAGTGACACAGTTTACATACTTTCAACAAGTTGGGGGTATAGAGTGTAAGCCTGTAACTGCTGAGATTACCTATGGAACAGAGCGACTTGCAATGTACTTGCAAGGGGTAGATACTGTTTTTGATATTGTGTGGAATATTGACAAACAAGGCAATAAAACATACTACAGAGATGTGCATAAAGAGAGTGAAATAGAGTTTTCAAAGTACAATTTTGAAGTAGCAGATACCGATATGCTTTTTGCAGAGTTTGAGGCTAAAAGTGCAGAGTGTTTAAAAACACTCGAAGCAGGGCTTCCTCTGCCTGCTTATGATTTGTGTATGATAGCATCGAACACATTTAATGTCTTAGATGCGCGAAAAGCCATCTCTCAAACAGAACGTCAAAACTATATACTCAAAATCCGTGAACTCTCCAAAGGGTGTGCAGAGCTTTACAAGGCACAAGAGCCAGAACGTTTACAGCGAGTGCAAGGGTAAAATATATGGCATTTTGTCATATTTTTAAGTAGTTTTTTGAAAAAAGTGTATGATTTTTTTGTCACCGCTTAAAAGCGGGACAAAATTACCGAAAGGGAGGTGTTAAGATGGAGATTCTTAACATAATCCTGAAGGTTCTAACCATTATCTATGTAATTGTTAAAATTCTTCAGGAGTTAAATTAGAGGGTGGTACCCCTCTAACTCTTCAACGGTAATTATAACACAAAAAAGGAAAATTATGAAAAATTTAGAAGATATTGTACTCACTCTTATCATCATAAC
>JALWON010000025.1 GCA_027083475.1 Sulfurimonas sp. | reverse complement strand
TTGTAGGAACACTCCTCTTCAACCTTTCCACATTTGTAGCAATATTTTCTACTCTCAGTATAGAAACATTAAACTTACTCGTTTGGGTACCCAATATTTTAGGTTCTATTCTCTTTTTAACCTCTTCTTTTTTTGGGTATCTTGAAATCTATCATGATACAAAAATCAGAGCTTTTTTCAATATAACATGGTGGATAGTGTGGATAAATATATTAGGCTCAATCTTTTTTATGGTTTCTGCACTTTATAGTGCCTACACACCTGACATCAATCAGTTTTCTCTTTATGTTGCCACACTCACAACACTGCTTGGAGCAATTTGCTTTTTTATCGCAGCACTTTTACTGCGTTTTGAGAAAGTGTAAACACTCTTTTCAATAATTCAAACAAGTTTAGATTTTTTAAGCGCCGCTTCTATCTCTTGTTTTGTGACTTCACCATCAAGATTTAAAGAGACATTCCCATCTTCACCCTTGACATCCATTCCTTTAATTTTTGCTTTTGTACTCTCACTCATACAATCACACTTTCCTGTTGAACAGTTCTCTACCATTTTGACAATGTTTTGCTTTTGCACAACACCTTGAAATTTTATACTTACACCGCTCTTTGTTGTTTCTACATTTTTTTTCATGTTCTTCTCCATAATCTAAATTAACCCTACAAGGGCGACTAATAGTACTGGTGGTGTTATCACTAGCCCTACTTTCATATACTCGCCCCAGCCTATTTTTACCCCTTTTTGTGCTAAAACATGCAACCATAAAAGTGTTGCAAGCGATCCAATAGGAGTCATTTTTGGCCCAAGGTTTGCACCTAAAATATTTGCATAGACGAAAGCTTCATTTCCCACATACCCTACTTTGTCTATAGCTATGTCCATAATCATAATCGTCGGCATATTGTTCATCACAGCACTAATAATAGCAGATAAAAAACCTATCCCAATAATACTTACATTTGTACCATAACTCTGCAATGCTACAATCCATGCAGCGATAATGTCTGTAAGCCCTGCATTTTTCAAACCATACACAACAACATACAAACCTATACTAAACCATACCACTTGCCAAGGTGCGGCTTTGATAGTAGCTATGGGTTTTGTCGCTTTATAATGATTGGCAATCAACAAAAAAAGGAAAGCACCTCCAAGAGCAAAAAGTGACACGGGCAGATGGTATCTGTCGCCTACAAAATAGCCTATCATCAAAAAAAGAAGAAAAAACCAAGAGAGCTGAAACATCTTTTTATGTTTGATGACAGAAGCTGCTTCTGGAAGTTGTGCAACATCTACACGGAGTGGAATATCTTTTCTAAAGTAAAACCATAAAATAGCAATAGAAGCCACAATACTTAAAAGATTTGGTAAGAACATATGTTTAGCATACTCTATAAAGCCAATATCAAAATACCCTACTGTGACAATGTTCGTAAGATTAGAAATCACGAGAGGGTTTGAAGCACTATCACCTATAAATCCTCCTGCCATTAGAAATGCAAAGATAGGCAGCGGCTTCATTTTGAGGTATTTCATTTTGGCTAAAAGAATAGGTGTTAAGATAAGGGCTGCCCCATCATTGGCAAAAAAGGCTGCCACAAGTGCACCAAGGAGTAAAATATACACAAACATTTTGTTACCACTTCCACCACTAAGCTTTGCCATTTTGATGGCTGCCCACTCAAAAAATCCTATCTCATCTAAAACCATAGAGAGAATAATAATCCCTATAAACGCTAAAGTTGCATCCCAAACAATAGTAGTTACACGCACTACATCCTCAAAACTCACAACACCTAAAAGTACAGCCACTATAGCACCAATAACTGCAGAAGTACCAATCTGTAAATCTTTTGGTTGCCAAATAATAAATAACAATGTTACTAAAAAAAGAGCAAACGCAAGTATCATATATTTTCCTTATTGTGAAATTGTAGCAAACTTTTCTTAATAAATCAATATATCTTGATATAGTTATTTTTTTATGCTAAAATTTCACAATAAGGAGTCAAATATGGATATATTTTTACAAACAGTGTCGGCATTAAATGATGAAACACGGGTGCTCCTTTTGCGTTTTCTCGATGAAAATGGAGAGTCTTGTGTTTGTGACTTGCAAAACTCACTACAGATGATACAGTCGCGTTTATCACGCCACTTAAAAATACTCAAAGATGCTGGTTTTCTCCGTGTTGAGCGAAAAGGCACTTGGGCATACTACTCTGTGCGAACTCCTTTAGATAGGTTTCGTTTAGAAGCCTTAGAAGAGATACGGCATTTAGACATCACTTTACCAGAACTACAAAGAGAAAATAGAGGATGTAAAATATGAAGCAAAAAAAAGAGGTCTTAATCTTATGCACAGGCAATAGTTGCCGTTCTATCATGGCTGAAGCACTCATCAATGCAAAACTTGGCGATTGTGTCCATGCACAAAGTTCTGGAGTCAAGGCAAGTGGGAAAGTGAATCCAAATGCACAAAGCTTACTCGAAAAAAAAGGGTACTGGAGGGAAGAATACCACTCGAAAGTTATAGAGACTGTTTTAGAGAGTGCTTTTGACCTTGTCATTACAGTCTGCGATGCAGCCAAAGAGACCTGTCCGATGTTTCCAAAAGTGGTAAAAACAATGCATATTGGTTTTGAAGACCCGAGTGGTAAAGCACCTGAGGAGTATGAAAAAACACTCTCGCTTATAGAGAATGAACTTCTGAGTGTTATCAAAAAAGAGCTGTGTGCGCATTAACTCTAATTTGCTATTATTTTAACAAAAATCACTACTGGATATTTTATGAAAAAAATCACACTTTTACTATCACTTCTTTTGACACTCTCCCTTTATGCAGATGCAGAGAGACTCGCCCCAACACCTTATAATATTGCAAAAATGTACATCGGTCACGGAGCACCTTACTTTTTAGAAATAGGAGCTGAGAGTTGTCCAAGCTGTAAAATTATGAGCTACACACTCAAAAGCATCAAAGATGAAAACCCAAAACTCAATATTGTCTATATAAATGTTGGGAATGAACGCGAAATTGCACAAAAACTAGGAGTGCAAATGATTCCAACACAAATCATCTATGACAAAGATGGTAAAGAAGTCTATAGACATGTCGGCAAACTCAATGCTATTGAACTCGACGAAATTTTTGAAAAATACCATTTCTAATTTTTTTGTCTTTTCTTTACCTTTTTTGCCTTAAACTCTTTACTCGCTATATTTTCTAAAAAGACCGTTGCATAAGCACCTTTTGGCAGAGTGAAAGCTATTTTCATAATGTCAAAGTTATTATTATATGCAAGTTCTAAGTCTTTTGGAAACACAATCGCAGGACGACGCAAACCTTTTTCATATAAAAAGCCATCATCATACTTGGATTCTATCTCCCCTGCTTGTGCTCTTGCACGAAAAACATCACGACCACACAAAAGCCCTGTTGGGTACACTTTTTTTGCTTCAAAATCTTTTTGTGGAATTTTCTTTGGAGTAAAGATTTTTCCCTCATTTGTCATATAAATATCCCCTTCAAGGAGCATATACTTGCCATTATTTTCTTTGCGACTCAAAAGTATGCGCTCTGCTAACCAGTCATTAAAAAACACACTTTGATAAATGGAGATTAAAAACTTTTTGAGTTTTGCATCTTCTATATGTAACTCCCCATCAATCATCGCTTTTGCCTGTTTTATAGAGTCTGCATCACGACCAAAACGCTGGTACCCAAAGTAGTTTGGCAAACCGAATTTTTCTGATTTTTTTGCAAGCTTTTGAATTTGTCCTGCTTGAATTTGATTGACTTCAAACAGGTTAATTGCGAAGCGATTCCCCTCTAAGTCACCCATTCTAATAGCATGGGTATGGCGTGTTTTATCTAAGATTTTTATTTGAGGATGGCGAAATTTCTGGAGTGCTTTTTCATATTTTGCTTCAATGCTTATGTATTGCGAAGTTGTTGCATGTTTATCTTTGAGTCCTGCATAACCGATTTTTTCAGCATTAATATTGCAATGTTTTGCAAATGCAGCAATCATGTCCCATGTCGTTAATTCTCTCTTTTGCACATGCAAAATAACAAAATTTCCATTCCCTTTCCATGCTAAACCTATCTCATCTACTTTAAAATCTTCTTGATTTTGTTCAAACTTAAAATGTATCGGCTCTTTTTCATCTAAATATATTCTTGGCATTTCTCTTCTTTATAATTGTAAAAATTTTAATTTTTTTGTAGCTATATCTATATCTTTTTGTATAGCTTCTTTGAGTGCTTGGAGTGTAACAAATTTTTGGTTCTCTCGTATAAAAGATACAAAACTTATACTTGCACATCTCTTACATACTATTTGCGTATCTAAAATATGTGTCTCCACAGCAAAACTGCCATCCGTTGAAACACGATGCCCAATAAACGAAACAGAGGGGTGCAGATGCTCTTCATCATCTACTCTTGTTAATGTCGCATAAACACCCTCTTTTGGGAGTAAAAAACCTTGTGTTTGTATGTTGATGGTGGCGACAAGTTCTTTTGCACCGAGTCCTTGCCCGCGTATATACCTGCCTCTAATTGTATAGTTGTGACCCAAAAAATTATTTGCCCCTTCTATATCACCGAGTTGTAATTTTGCACGTATCTTATGCGAGTGGATAGAGTCATTTTTATGCTTCACTTCATCCACTACCACCACTTCTCCACTAAACATCTCTTTTAAGTCAGCAGAGGAGTAGCATCTATCTTTTCCAAAATGAAAATCATAGCCGACAACAATTTTTTCTAACTTTGGAAATTTTTCTTCTAAAAAATGGAGAAACTCAGGACCATTAAAGTGGCGAATATTTTCTAGTTTGACAAAAAAAATAGGGTAGTGTGTGAAATTTTCTCTCTCTTTGTGTGGGGTAAGGTTTGCATAGCCTGTCTCTATAACAACGATAGTACCATGCTTACCTAATTTTTGAAAAAGTGCCTGATGCCCCAAATGCATTCCATCAAAACCACCAATTGCGATTGCTGTTGTTGTATTCATCTGCGAATCATAGCACTTTTTCGTTTGTATACTACTAAAGGATGGTTTATGACTCTATAAACCTCCCCTTACCCAGCTTATTGCACTAACACACCTTTAACGACACTTACATTTGCATCTGTAGGTGGTGTTGTACTTACTGTCGTACCTATTACAGTCTCATTAATATCTATAAGTGTGCTATTGTTATCAAAACTTACAGGTACAAAACTTTCATTCACATCTTTTGAAGGATTTAATACTCCCGTACAGCTAGCGATTAATGCAGGATTATCACCAATTCCTAATGCTTTAACAACATACTGATTACTACTTCCAATTGTTGTTCCTGATTTAATGTTTATAACTGGTACCCAGCCATTTGTTGTATCATACTCCCATGGAAGTCCTAAACCATTTCCATCATAATGAATTGTAAAGAATTTTCCATTATTTGTAGCATCTCCATTCAAGTCATTAACAGTAGTATGTGTATAATTAATATTTAATGGTTGATCAAAGCTAACTACGACTCCGCCAGGAGATGTTTTTAATACTGTTGCTTTATTCCAATTATTAAGTCCTGTTTCCCAAGTATAATACACAGTCTCATTTTGATTTACTTGCCAGAAATTACTTGCATTATATATTCCATTAGTCACTGCTGTCGAAGTTGACTCTAAAAGTGGACCAACTTGAGCTCCCCATTGCCAATAATTATATGCTTGAGCACTTGCAATAGACCAATTTGTATCGGATGGGATAACAACAGGTTTATTACTTCTATTATTATCAACTAAAACTCCATTTGCTGTAACAAAAGTATATACATTTCCGATAACATTATTTGTACCATTTTCATCAATTTGTGCTGTTACATAATTTGCATCACTACTTAAATTCATATCAGGGTTTATAATAGTTCTACCATAGTTTACAAAAGACTTATCACTAGTTGGAACAATGGTTTCCTGTACATAGTAAGGTACTGTACTACTATTTGCATAAGATGTACTAATAGGAATAACTGATTGTAATGCATCACTCCATGCATTTGACCAACTACTAATATTTAAATCCGCAAAAGAAGAAATTCCCATAGCTACTAAACTTGTATTGGTATCACAACCATTTGCATTACAACTTTCTCGTCCATCTACAATAAAGCTTTCACTTGTATCATCCCAATGTATAATATAATTAGCTGATGTAGAAGGATTTGAACCTACCCAAGTATAAAGATTCATTTTAGTATTAGCCAGGCTACTCATAGTTATAGTCGACTTAGTATGTTTTATAAGTTTTCCTTGTGTTTGAACTACCGTATAATTTCCCGTCGTTCCATCAACTCTTGTAACAGTATCACCTGAAACAATAGCATCATTTTCACTCCAAAGTCCCCAGTATCCTATGTAACCATTTGTTCCATCGGCTTTTTTAATTGGGAATCCAGCATTCAAAGGAACCTTTGCTCCAGTTGAAGCATTATATAAACCATATTGATATACTTTTTTTACAAAAGAAGTTTTGCTCTTACATACTTCAGGAGAACCTGTATCAATTTGATATGAATTTATTTGATTCCCTGTAGCTGGATCTGTTCTATTTCCTTGACTCGTTACATCTATTTTTTGAATTTTATAATCATCCTTTGTAAAAGCAATCTCATAAGATGCCATAGAACCATTATTTAAACTCCAATCCTGAGTTCTTGTATATGCTACCCCATTACCTTGTGTATCATTTCCATCCACAACACCATCACCATTTGTATCTACACTCACATCATAGGTCATATTGAGTATTGTAGGATTCCAACCACCTTGTCCATCATTGTCATACTCTAAGAATTTCACATCTGCTCTACCACTCGCCGCATCAGTTCCTGTTGCTTTATCGAGTATCATTGCACCTTTCATATAAACGACAGATGTATTGGTAGTACCATCAGGATTTATTGGATACCCTTTAAAATCCATTCTGAGTTGCCCTACAGGGTATACTGCATCCACTCCATGTGTAACATTTATATACCCAACAACACGCATACTTGTGTTATTTGGTCCATCAGATTCATCCATCCAAAATTTTATAACCATTGGCGGATTTGCTGTTGCACTTGTATTTGTATCTCTTGTAACATTTAAAATCATTGGCTTAAGTTTTTCTACTGTTGTGGTAACACCACTTCCACTACTTGCACCTCCACCATTTTCATTACTTTTTAATAATGCTTTATAATTTCCTTTATTAATAAATTGATCAGCTCTACTGTCATGAATAAACCCTAAAATCATATTTACTGTACTCAATGCCTCTAACGATGCCTCTTCTGTATGTTCAGACACAATTGCATTGTCGTAATCCGTTCCAGGACTATTAAATGCACCAAAAAGTAACATACTTGATGCGATAGATGATAAAATTATTTTTTTCATTATTTTCTCCTTCTCTTAATTCGATGCTCTAACAACATCAATATTCTCAGGTAGTGTCAATGTGGACACAAAACTATCAGCAGCAGTTTTCACTTCAGCTATCGTTGCTTTTCCTTTAATAGCTTCAAGTAAAGTATCTGCTTTTGTTTTTAATGTAGCCCTTGTTGCAGCACTCACAGCAGCATTGTTAAAATCTTTTAACAAATTCGCTTTATCTACACCCAAAATATTAGCAACCGCTTGCATCGCTGTCTCTATACTATCACTACTATGATCTTTCACATAGGTATATAATTTTGTTGAAATTGCACTAATGACAACTTTTCCACCATCTACTTGTGCTTGTGCGATTGCATTCGCTGGAATTGCAAACACTGTTTTCGTAGAAGCATTAATATCAACTCCTGTATCACCTAAAACTGTATGTTTTTTAGCTCCAACAGGGATTTCTGCGATGATTGGATAGCTGCCATCACCACTCAATGTGTAATCACCATTCACATCACTCGTAGTGCTGCTCGCTTCTCCCGTACAACTGCCATCACCATCGGTATCAAAACAGACGATTGCACCTTCATAATAACTCCCAGAAACAGTACCAGAAACAGAACCGCTCGAACCTCCAGTGGAACCACCACTAGAGCTACTGCCACCACAACCCATTAACAATAGTGCTGAAAATGCAACACTTGACAAAATTATTCTTTTCATTGAAATCTCCTTACTAGTCATCTTTAAAAAGAAGACTCTCTTTAATTTTATACTTTGCTTAAAATTCTCATTGTAATTTTAAGTTTCTATTTAGTAACCTTTTTCCACTATAATCATCTTGCAAAAATAAAAAAAGGTCTCCAATATGTCTCTTACATATAGAAAAACAACTTCCAAAAATGCTTTCTCGCTCATAGAGCTGATGATTGTCATTGTCATTTTAGGACTTTTAGCTGCTATGGTTATGCCCTCTCTTACAGGTAAAGGGGAAGCTGCTAAACGTGATTTAGTCTGTGTTCAAATGAAATCTATCTATGATGGGGCTTTAGATATGTATAAAATCAAAAACAGTGTGTACCCATCTACTGAAGATGGCTTGGCAATTTTAACCACAGATGACACATACTTTAAAGATGGAAAAATGCCAAAAGATTCATGGGGCAATGAATTTATCTACCTCAACAATGATGGTAAAGTCGAACTTATCTCTTTGGGTGCTGACAAAAAAGAGGGTGGAAAAGATTCAGCCAAAGATATTCGCCTGAGTGAATGTAAATAGTTCTTGAAAAAAGCTTTTTCCCTTATAGAACTTATGATTGTCATTGTTATAGTAGGTGTACTTTACACACTCGTTATTGCGAAGATTCATACAGCAGATACGCCAACAATGACACCTACTCTTACAAATTTAAAAGAGTATCTTACTTCATTTTTACAAGATGATGCAAAAAAAGCAGAGCTTATTTGTCTCAATGATTGTAAAGAGTGTGCTGTTTATGTCGATAATACCAGGGTAAAAGCTATCAAAAGTTTTTTTGATGCAAGCATACAGGCTTACTCGTATGATTTTTTATGGGGTACAAAAGAAAAAGAACAAGATGTTTTTTTTGACAAAGAAAATGTGGAACAAAATGTTTGTTTCTCTTTTTATGTGAAGAGGAACACTATAGCTGAGCAAGTGTTTGTAGCTTATAAAAACAGAGTCT
>JALWON010000024.1 GCA_027083475.1 Sulfurimonas sp. | reverse complement strand
CATAAAGACAGAACTCTATCTCCCCAAAGGGTGTACTCTAAGAACACAACCAAAAACCCGAGTGCAACATCTGTCACACTCAAGAGTCAGGGTTGAGTATAAAAAAACAAAAGAAGCTTCTTTAGATGTTAGATGTAAATTATAAGAAAAAATATGTAGGCACATATAAAGAGATTGCTATTATGTTTCTCTCTTTTAGTATAGTACTTTTTGTACTCTACCCAAGAGATATGCTTAAAAAACAGATTTTATCTGAGACATCAAATTATGATTTGAGTATTTTGTACCTTAAAAATATGCTGAAAAATGACAGCTCCAATGAAGACCTTATGCTTGCACTTGCACAACAAAGTTTTGAGCAGGGGAATAAGGATCTTGCTTTTAATCTTTTAACCCTCCTGCACGACAGTGCGAATAAAGCGAGACGAGCTAAAGCGTATTTACTGAGTTACCAGTTGGCAAAGAGTGATTATATTTATCTCAAGAAGAAAAATTTTACAAAAAAAGCAGAAAAAAAATACCAAGAATTAGTGCGTCTTTTTGCGATTATTTTACATGATGGCTTGTATACTCTAAAAGATATAGAAAATTTATATAAAGAAGCTTCTTTTTTAGGTGATAAAAAAGCAAGTTATCTCTTAGTACAAAAGCTTTTACACAAAGAACCATCAAATAGGCATCTTTTGCGTGATGGCTACTATTTGGCAAGAAATTTGGGCAAAAACAAAGAAGCACTCACTTACATTGATAAGCTTTTAGCACTAGGCGTAGAGAATCCACAAAAATGGAGGCGCATTAAGTACAACCTTTTATATGAAGGCTATAGTAGAGATGATGCTTTGGCAGTGTTAGAAAAAGAGGCGAAATCTTCAAAATATTGGCAACAAAAATTGGCAGAGTATCATCTCTCTCAAAAGCAGTATCAGGCGAGTGTCAATATTTATATGGAAAATTTTCACAAACAAAAAGATTATAAGGCAAAGAAAAAATCTTTCAAAAAAGCGATAGCAACACTCCTCAGTGCCAATAAAATGCAAGATGCTGCAAATTTAACTTATAAATATGAAAATTTCTTTTTTCAAGATGAACAGATGCAAGTAGAGATGTTAAAAACATACATGGCAGCTGGTGATGTGAAAAAAGCTCGTAAACTTTCTCAAAGAATGTTACAAGGGGGGAAAGAGTGATGCGTTTCGTTTTACTTGTTTTATTTGTGAGTATCGCTTTACAAGCCAAAGAGGCTACCTGTTACACAGTACAGCTCTTAAGTGCACCAAGCAGTAAGAAAAATAGCCAAAAACTTGTAAACTTGGAGTATGGAGAGGAGTGTAAGGTGATGGAGATAGGCAATGCTTTAACCTTACGATGTGGATGTTATACCTCTATAAAACCTGCTAAAGAGAAACTTGAAACATATAAACAAGCCTATAAATATGCATATGTTGCTACGACATATGCGTACCGATTTGCTTCACAAGAAAATGTTGCAGTCGAGAAAAGTGTAGAAACGCAAGAGCCTCTCCTCTCCCTAAAAGAAGAGCGATTGAAACTTATGTTGCAATCTTTTCTCTATAGCTCAGATATAAAAAATGCCTATAAAACAGCAAAAATTGGGATTAAACAGTATCCAAACCATGTTTACTGGGTAGAAAAAATGGCAGAACTTGCAGAGTGGAATGGCAAGGAGATTGAAGCGGTCAAATACCTCAATCTACTCAACAAAAAAAAGCCAAGTAAAAAAATAGAAACAAAATTGATACATAAGGGCATTGGAACATATCAGTTTGAGGAGATTACTGATTTAGTGGAAAAAAGAGCAAGGGAGTTTCCTTCTTTAAAAAATGATAAGCAACTTGTTTATGTTTATTATCAGATTGGAAATCCAGAAAAAGCAGCTCATTTTTTTGAAAGAGAGTATAAACGCAAGCCAAGAAAAACCCATTACCTTACAGAAGCACTTGAGGTCTATATGGAAATGGGGGATTTGGAATCTGCAAAAAGAATAATAGCAATTATAGAGCGAAGACATCTACATAATTTGGAAAATGGGAAGCTCATGGCCTATTATTATTACTTAAAACATAAGATGCAAAAGTCTTATGCTGTGATAGAGAAGATTCAAAACAGCAATGATGATAAAAAATATTATCAACTCAAAAGTGATGTGGGTTGGTATTTGAAAAGGTATCAAGCAGCTGGCGATGCTTCTGAGAGACTGATTGAACATGAACAAGGCAGATTGGTAGATTATGAACGTGTGATGTATGTGAAC
>JALWON010000023.1 GCA_027083475.1 Sulfurimonas sp. | reverse complement strand
TTTGCATGGGATTCTTGAATTTGTGCATCATAAGGATAAGCATTGTAACCAATAGCACGAATCATATCAATTATTTGCGATAATTTTGTCACTTCATCAGCCCAGACAATATTGGCTTTATTGTTCGTAAAGTTGATATTTGCTTCTACAATTCCATCCATATTATGCAAAGCTTTTTCATTGAGCCAAACGCAAGCAGAACAATGAATACCCTCTATAATCAAAGAGACTTCACGAAACCCATCACTGTTTACTTTTACAAATCTATCATAAAATGCAGGTGCATCAAAATTAGAAGAGTCTTCATACTGCTCCGTTGGTGGTGTGAGTTTAATATCACCCGCTTTAGCATAAAAACTATCATACCCTTCATCTGATAAAAGATGAAAGACACCTTGACATCCATTACAACAAAAGTAATGTTCATCATCTTTTATCATTACTTCTTCACTAAATTCTAAATGACAATGACTACAAGCAATCTTATTCGACAAATTCAAATCTTCCTAAACTTTTATTTTTTACTAATCTATTCCATGGTTTTACAAATCCATTCATACATATAAAAACACCATTCTCTTGTATAGCTTGTGCAAAACCAATTGCCATTCCTAAATTGAGTGATGCTTCTACCCTATCTACTGAAAAAGGTTGCATTGCCCCTGTTAAAATAATCTGCCTATCATCAAAAACTTCAGATAAAAATTCAGCACTTATATCTATAGTATCAGTTCCATGAATAATCACAAAAGTATCATCAGTTGATTCTAAAATGATATTTGCTAACATCTTTCTATCATTGCTATCCATCTCTAAACTATCTTTATATACAACACCAGCAAGTCCATATTGCAAATATACACTTTGTAGTATCTCTTCAATCGCTTTATTGTCATAAGGCACTTCTAATACCCCACTTATAGGATTATAGCGTTTATTAAAAGTTCCACCACTATTTAAAATTAACATTTCATTTCCATATTTCTTCTAGTCTTGAGACTATTTTGCTTGCTTTTGATACACTGATAGTCTCATTTGCATTAAATAGATATGTTTCTTTTATTCCTGCATTCAGCCCTGCTTCAATATCTCGTTCTTTATCACCAATCATAATTGATTCTTTTAAATCAACATCATACATTTTTGCTGCTTCTAAAAGCATACCAGGTTCTGGTTTTCTACAAGTACACTTTCCACTTATATCTGGGTGATGTGGACAAAAATAGACAGCATCAATAACAATATCTTCTTTTAAAAATTCTGATTGCATCCATGTCGTTAGAAGATTAAAATCATCTTCTGTATAATATTTTCGTGCAATACCTGATTGATTTGTTACAACGAAAACATAATAATCTAAACTTTTATAATGCCGAACAAGTTCAAAAATGCCATCTATAAAGACAAAATCCTCTTTTTTATAAAGGTAATGTATCTCTTCATTAATGACACCATCACGATCTAAAAAAAGTGCTTTTTTCATCAACTAAGCACGCACACCATCAGCGAATATCTCTTTTTCAATAATATCACAAATAATATGCCCAATCAAAATATGCGACTCTTGAATACGCGGTGTAGCATCCGAAGGAACAACTAAAGCTATATCTGCCATCTTTGCCATCGCTCCACCATCACGACCCGTTAATGCAACAGTAAAAATTCCTTTTTTCTTTGCTGATTCAAAGGCCTTAATAATATTTACCGAATTTCCAGAAGTTGATATACCTATAAAAATATCACCCTCTTGCCCCATCCCTTCAAGTTGACGAGAAAAAACCTGATCATACCCATAGTCATTTCCAATAGCTGTCAAATTGGAAGTATCTGTAGTGAGTGCCAATGAAGGAATCGAAGGTCTATCAAAACCATAGCGTCCAACAAGTTCAGCAGCAATATGCTGTGCATCTGCAGCACTTCCACCATTACCTGCTAAAATAGTCTTATTGTTGCCTCGATAGAGAGCAACACATTTTTGTGCTACATCTTCAATTTTATTAATTAAATCTTCATTCTCATAGATATTTTGTTTCGTTTCATATGATTTTTTTATTTGATCTTTTATATAGTTTTTCATAAGTTAATATTCCTCATAATAAGTGTATTATCATAACATATAAAAGGTATAAAAGAGTTAATTAATAGAATTAATAATAGATATAATATTTATAGATTTTAAAAGAGAAAGACAAACTAGGCAGCGACCTACATTTCCACACCTGAAAGGTGCAGTATTATCAGCGAAGAGGGGCTTAGCTTCTGGGTTCGGAATGGGA
>JALWON010000022.1 GCA_027083475.1 Sulfurimonas sp. | reverse complement strand
GATATAGACATATATAGTGGTGTTGTGATAGGTTTATCTTCTTTGTTAGGAGTGTACATTGGCATTCATTTGAAGGAAAAAGTAAATGCAAACATACATAAAAAATTACTTATGCTTTTTTATATGATGATTGTGAGTTACTTAACACAAAGAATATTTTGGTAATCTGAGATTAAAGTTTAAGAAAAGGTAGAATTTGAAGAAAAAAGATAGTATAGTCATCACAGGTGCAAAAGAGAATAATCTTAAAAATATCAGCTTAACAATTCCAAAAAATGAGTTAGTTGTTATGACAGGAATTAGTGGGAGTGGAAAATCAACACTTGCGTTTGATACCTTGTATGCTGAGGGACAACGCCGTTATATGGAGTCTTTATCCTCATATGCACGACAATTTTTAGACCGTGTAGGAAAGCCTGATGTTGATAAAATAGAGGGATTGACACCTGCTATTGCTATTGATCAAAAAACAACTTCAAAAAATCCACGCTCAACAGTGGGAACGATTACAGAGATATATGACTACCTTCGACTTTTATATGCACGAGTAGGAGTGCAGCACTGCCATAAATGTGGAAAAATCATCTCACAAATGAGTGCTTCTGATATTATCAATGAAGTGCATAAACTTCCAGCGGGTGCCAAACTTGTTTTACTCGCTCCACTTGTACGAGAAAACAAGGGTGCCTATGCTGATTTGATAGAATCTCTTGTTCACAAAGGGTATGTCCGTGCGCAAATCGATGGTGTGATGGTGCGTTTAGATGAGGAGATAGAACTCTCTAAGACCAAAAAACATACGATCAAAGTTGTTGTTGATAGAGTTGTTGTCAAGCCTGACAACAAAGAACGTATCGCCTCTTCAGTAGAAAAAGCACTTAAAGAGAGCTACGGTGAATTAGAGATTGATATTATAAACTATGAAGAGTTACAATGCGAAGAGCATATACATTATTCAGAGCATAACGCCTGTTTTGATTGTAAGATTAGTTTTGACCCACTTGAACCCCTCTCTTTCTCTTTTAACTCTCCCAAAGGTGCTTGTGGTGAGTGTGATGGTTTGGGACTGCGTTATGCCCTTGACCAAGAGAAAATTATAGATCAAGATTTGAGTATAGAAAAAGGGGCTGTGAAGATTGTTTACGGCTTTAACAAGGGGTACTATTTTACTTTTTTAAAGGGGTTTTGTGCGCATAATGACATTGATATTACTGTGCCTTACTCAGAATTAGAAGAGCATCAGAAAAAAGCTATTTTGCATGGAAACATAGATGAAGTCACATTTCTTTGGAAAAAACATGAGGTTAAACGCATCTTTCCTGGGATTATTCGTATAGCATACGATATGTTCAAAGATGAAAAAGAACTTGCAGATTATATGAGTGAAAAAGTATGTGATGTTTGTGATTCGCACCGTTTAAAACAGGAATCTCTAGCGGTAAAAGTTGGAGAGAGGAAAATTGCAGAACTTTTAGAGATGCCTATTAGTAAAACATATAAGTGGTTTGCAAACGAGGAGCATTTTTCTTATTTGAGTGCACAAGATGAGCAAGTGGCTGCCCCTATTTTAAACGAGATTCGTGAGCGACTCTACTTTTTACATGATGTTGGATTAGGGTATATTACTTTAGGTCGTGATGCTAGAACGATTAGTGGGGGAGAGGCACAGCGGATTCGTATTGCTTCTCAAATAGGGAGTGGTTTAACAGGTGTTTTATATGTCTTAGATGAGCCAAGCATTGGTTTGCATGAGAGAGATACTCTGAAACTCATTCGTACTTTGAGAAGTCTGCAAGAGAAAGGCAATAGTGTCATTGTAGTAGAGCACGACAAAGAGACGATTGAAAACGCAGACTTTATCATAGATATTGGTGAAGGTGCTGGAAAATTTGGGGGGAATGTTGTTTTTAGCGGAACGTTAGCAAAACTCAAAAAAGCAAAAACACTTACGGCTGATTATTTGTATGGTCGCAAGAAAATAGAGTATTTTTACAGAAGAAAACAGGATAAATATATAGAGATTAAAAATGTTACATTAAATAATATCAACAATCTAAGTGCAAGAATTCCCTTAAATAACTTTGTCTGTATCACAGGTGTGAGTGGTAGTGGAAAAAGTTCTTTGATGTTGCAAACCCTCCTTCCGACAGCTCGCGAACTCTTAAATCATGCAAGAAAAGTCAATAAAGTAGCAGGTGTGGAGATAACAGGATTAGAACATGTCGATAAAGTAATCTACCTTGATCAAAGCCCCATAGGGCGCACCCCTCGAAGTAATCCTGCAACCTACACAGGTGTGATGGATGAGATACGTAATCTTTTTTCGCAAACAAAAGAGTCTCAAATACGCGGATACACCACTTCACGTTTTAGTTTTAATGTCAAAGGCGGTCGCTGTGAGAAGTGTCAAGGGGAAGGGCAGATTAAGATAGAAATGCACTTTTTACCAGATATAATGGTGAAATGCGATACTTGTAATGGCTCGCGCTACAATCAGCAAACTTTAGAAGTGCTTTATAAAGGCAAGACTATTTCTGATGTACTCAATATGTCAGTCGATGAAGCTTATGAATTTTTTGCAGCGATTCCAAAAATTAATCTTAAGATGAAAACCTTAGTAGATGTGGGGCTGGGTTACATTACCTTAGGACAAAACGCAGTGACACTCTCAGGTGGAGAGGCTCAACGCATTAAACTTGCTAAAGAGTTAAGTAGAAAAGATACGGGAAAAACACTCTATATTCTCGATGAACCAACAACAGGGCTTCATTTTGCAGATGTAGATAGATTGACAGGAGTTTTACATAAGTTTGTGGAACTTGGGAACAGTATGCTTATTATTGAGCATAATCTTGATATGATTAAAAATGCTGATTATGTGATAGATATGGGGCCAGAGGGTGGTGCTGCTGGTGGACTCATCATAGCCGAGGGTTCACCTGAAGCACTTGCAAAAAATCATAAGCAAACAGGTTCGTTCACTGGAGCCTATTTAGAAAAAGAACTCCAAGCACATTAGTTTTGAAGAATGTCGTACTCTGAGGGGATAATAGGTTTAAAAAGAGTATCATTTATCTCTTTATTTTGTAATTGATGAGAAAAAAGGATGTTGATACTGTTTCCAAAGTCATCTTTATAATCAAGTGCTTTTACGAGACCATGAGAGAGTGTTATGGTATAGGTTTTTTCTTCTAATGTTGTTATATAGGTATCTTTTTTGATTTTTTTTGCATTTTGTATCATGTGAAAAAAATCAAAATGTGTAGGAATATGTTTTACAATAGCCTGTTCAAGTTCTGGTTCAATCACAATCACTCTATTTTCTTTTATATAAATACTCTTTTTTACAGGTGTTTTGTATAACCATAATGCAGATTGTGGCTCTTTTGCTTGCAGGGAACCTGTGTAAATGAGCTTTTTATTTTGTTCATCTGTAATTGTTTGTGTAAAGTCAGCAGCAAAAGAGTGAAGTGTTATAAAATGTGCGAAAAGTGTAAGAGTAGAGAAAAAAAAGAGAAGAAAAAATCGCATTTGAAGCCTTGATTTTGGTTTTTAATGAGTTGAAGTATAACAAAAAGCTTGTTTATTAATCACACTTCATTATAGATAATGATATATATGTTAAAATGGCAACAATAAAATTGACAAGGTTGCACATGATAGAATCATTTATGGGAAAAGTTTTTGGTACTTCTAATGATCGTGAGTTAAAAAGATATTCAAAACGAGTTCAAAATATTAATGCACTTGAGAAAAAATATAGTGCGATGAGTGATGATGAGCTTCAGGCTGCGTTTGCACTGTTAAAAGAGGCGGTTGTAGAGAAGAAGAAAACTTTAAATGAGGCTTTGGAAGACTCTTTTGCTATAACACGTGAGGCAAGTAAAAGAGTTTTACAAATGCGACATTTTGATGTGCAACTCATTGGTGGGATGGCTCTACATGAGGGGCGTATTGCTGAGATGAAAACAGGTGAAGGAAAGACACTTGTTGCTACCTTGGCGATTGTTTTAAATGCGATGGAAGGGAAAGGGGTTCACTTAGTAACGGTTAATGACTATTTGGCTGCAAGAGATGCGGCACAGATGGGAGTTTTATATAACTTTCTTGGTTTTAGCGTGGGAACTGTTTTGGAGACAAACAACGATCCTGCAAGTAAACAAAAAGCTTATAATGCAGATATTACTTATGGGACAAATAACGAATTTGGGTTTGATTATCTCAGAGACAATATGAGTTATTCTCGTGATGAAATGGTGCAACGAGAGCATAACTTTGTTATCGTTGATGAAGTGGATTCTATCTTAATTGATGAAGCGAGAACACCACTTATCATCTCAGGGCCTACAAACAAAAGTATTCAAGATTATGCCGATGCCAATACTATTGCCTTGGCTTTAGAAAAAGAGAAGCATTTCAGTGTTGATGAAAAAGATAAAATTATTTTGATTACCGAAGAAGGTATTACAAAAGCCGAAGAGTTATTTCAAGTAGAAAATCTTTACAGTCCAGAGAATGCCTCTTTACCTCATGTTTTAGATCAAGCACTCAAAGCAAATTATCTTTTTGAAAAAGATGTAGATTATGTCGTGCATGATGGTGAAGTGGTGATTGTAGATGAATTTACAGGTCGCCTCAGTGAAGGGAGACGCTTTTCAGAAGGACTGCATCAGGCGTTAGAAGCAAAAGAGCATGTTGAAATCAAAGAAGAAACGCAGACTTTAGCAGATATTACTTTTCAAAACTATTTTAGAATGTATGACAAGCTTGCAGGAATGACAGGAACTGCTGAGACAGAAGCAACGGAGTTTTCAGAAATTTACAATCTTGATGTTGTCTCCATTCCAACAAATATTCCAATCGCAAGAGTCGATTTAAATGACTTGATTTATAAAACAGAAGCAGAAAAATTTGATGCAGTGATAGCAACTGTAAAAAAACTGAGTAAGACAGGACAACCAGTACTGATTGGAACGGCTTCTATCGAAAAATCTGAGCTTTTACATAGTGTTCTTAAAAAAGAAAAAATTGCCCATACAGTGCTCAATGCTAAAAACCATGAGCAAGAGGGTGAAATTATTAAATCTGCTGGCGCAAAAGGGGCTGTGACGATTGCTACAAATATGGCAGGTCGTGGTGTGGACATTAAAGTCAGTGATGAAGTAAAAGCATTGGGTGGTTTATATATTATTGGTACAGAACGCCATGAAAATCGCCGAATCGATAATCAACTTCGTGGACGTTCTGGGCGTCAAGGTGATGCAGGGACAACACAATTTTACCTCTCTTTAGAAGACAATTTGTTGCGTATTTTTGGCAGTGATAAAATCAAGTCTATCATGGAGCGTCTTGGTGTAGAAGATGGCGAGTATATTGAGTCAAGTATGGTGACCCGTGCTGTTGAAAAAGCACAGAAAAAAGTTGAAAATATGCACTATGAGGGTCGTAAACAGATTGTTGAGTATGATGATGTCGCCAACGAACAGCGTAAAATTGTCTATAAATTTAGAAATCAATTGCTCTCAAAAGAGTATGATATTGATGCCAAAATAAGAGAAGTACGCCAAGAATATGTTGCCCATATATTACAAAAAGCAGATATTTTTGAAGGTGCTGATAAAGAAGAATTCAATAGAACACTTTTAGTAGAAATGTTAAAAGAGGAAACAAATTATGATCTTGATGAAAGTGTTTTAGAAGGTTTAGAATATGAAGCTGTTTTTGAGAAACTTGAAGCACTACTCGAAGAATCGTATGAAGCAAAGATGAGTGTCATAGATAAAAATGTCCGTAGAGAGATTGAAAAAGAGTTATATCTCAAAGAGTTAGATAGTGCATGGAGAGAACACTTATACTCTATGGACAACATGAAAACAGGTATCCGTCTACGTGCATACAATCAAAAAGACCCTTTAGTGGAGTACAAGAAAGAGAGTTTTAATCTCTTTAGAGAATTAATCAATGACATTAAATTTAACACGATTAAAACATTGCATCTTATTCAATTTCAACTCGAATCTCCAGAAGAAGAAGCACAAAAAATAGCAGAACAACTTAAAAGACAAAAAGAGTTAGATAATCAATCGATGCAACTTAATCTTTCTCAATCAGAAGATGATGCTGTGAAAAAACCAGAAAAAAAAGTTGCTCGTAATGAGCCATGTCCATGTGGGAGTGGTAAAAAGTATAAACAGTGCTGTGGTAAAAGTGGTCCGAAAAAAGGTGTTTTTGCTTCTTGAAAAACTCCATTATTCTTTATTTAGTACGAAGGTTTCTGCGTTTTGATAAAGAGCAACCTTTTATCTTTCTATCGGCACTGCTTGCGTTTTTAGGGATAACTTTAGGGGTTATGGTACTTCTTATTGCCATGGCTCTTATGAATGGATTTGATAAAGAGTTTAAAAAGAAACTTACAGTTATGAATTATCCCCTTACCGTTGTTCCAAAGTTTTATGGGGCAGTGAATGAAAATTTACTGATTGATTTAGAAAATAAATTTCCTCATCTCAAATTTAGTCCTTATGTGCAAGCATCTGTTATGACACGAATGGGAAGAAAAATTGAAGGTGGGTATCTCTTTGGTGTTAATTTTGATGATGAAGTAAAGGTCAATAGTGTTATTCAAAAGGCACACAAAAATCATCAATTTCAAAAGTTTGAAGTGATGATTGGGAAGAGTCTCAAAGATGAGTTTTCTCTTGCCTTTGATGATAAACTCATGTATATTTTTACACAAGTAGAACCAGGTGGGCTCTCAATGGCTCCAAAAGTAAAGCGACTCAAAATAAAATCTGTGTTTGATTCTGGATTAACAGCCTATGATAAAGCCTATAGTTATACTACTCTACACTCATTACAGTTGATTTTACACATACCATATAATCAGTATAATGGTATTCATATCTACTCTAAGCATCCAAAAAAAGATATAGAAATGATACAAAAAGCACTGCCTTTTAATGTAAGTATTCGAGGATGGTGGGAAGATAATTTAAACTTTTTTGCAGCACTTGAGATGGAAAAAGCTTCTCTTTTCATTGTTTTAATGCTCATTATATTAATTGCCTCTATTAACATAATCTCCTCTTTATTGATGACAGTGATGAATAGAAGAGGGGAGATTGCACTGCTTTTATCATTAGGAGCAACAACTATAGAGATAAAAAAAGTTTTTTTATATTTAGGTGTTGTTATTGGCATTAGTGGTATAGTAGCAGGTGTGTTCTTAGGTTTAGGTGGTATCTGGATTTTTAGCACATTTGATATTGTCTCTTTACCAAAAGATGTATATCCTACAACAACACTGCCTTTAGATTTAAGTATTCAAGATTTTCTACTTATAGTCTCTGGTGCATTTTTTATTGTTGTGTTATCTTCATATTATCCTGCAAAAAAAGCGAGTGAAGTAGATATTTTGACTGTCTTGAGAAACGAGTAGTTATTTTTTTTCTTCCTCCTCGTTAGAAGAGACAATATCTGAGATAAGGGTAAATGGCAAGAGAATGGTTCTTTTGAGAATATTTAAAGGAGCTACCGCAATATCTCGTGCTAAGAGTGAGTGAATTGTTGGGTTTGAGAGTTTTCCAGTAATTTTCATACTTGTTGAAATGCTATCTTTATCAAATAAAATGTAGCCTACAAGAGGAATTTTACTTATATCACTCCCTAAATCTGTTTTTAAGTTCAGTGTCATATCAACAGTGTCCTTGTACCAATCAGCACTTCCTTTGCCTAAAATATCAAGTTCTTTAGAATCTACTAGAAAGTCAGATATATTAAAGTGTCCATTGTGTGCAGTAAATTTTGCATAGGCCGTTTGTACTTTGAGACCATTCTCATTGTAACCAGGTAAGGAGAATGTGAGTAAAGAGGGAACAGTATTGACAAAGGCTAAGATATTGTTAAGGAGTTTATAATCTACTACGGTTGTATCATGAATGTAAAATGCCCCACCAAAATCATCTAAAGAACCTTTCATAGAGAACTCTAAGGAACCGCCTTGAAATTTCGAAAGTGAAAAGAGATGTTCCATAAAGGTATCATTGAAATTTTTTCCATAGAGATAAAAGATGTTGTCTTTGATTTGAAAACCGGCAACACCTTTTTTATATTTTAGTTGTAGTGTTGTGCTTTTGGTGTCTGATTGTAGGGCAATAGTATCAGAGAGAATTTTTCGTGTTGGTGTGAGTGCTAAAGCAACATTTTTTGCATTGAGAAAAATTGTTTTTGGCTTTGATTGTGTTTGTGGAAGTTGTATATTTTCCTTCATTTTTAAAAGTTCTTGCACATCTAGCATACAATCTTGCATCGTAACATTTACTGTATCATCGATGTGTATCTTCATCGTATCATTCAGTGTGATATTACTTTCTTTTTTACCGATAGTTGCATTGATGAGATATTTTTTTACTTTTTGATTGTGTATAAGGAGAAAAGGGTATTGATAATCCAGGATGGCATTAAGATGTATGCTTGTATCTTCTGTGTTATTGCCGATGTTTAATTTTCCTTGTGTGATTTTGAGTTTTTGGAGCAAAGGAGAGTTTTTGACGAATGCAGAGAGTGATTTTATTTTTAATTTCCATGACTTCTCTCTTAGAAGCAACTTTGTATTCAAGGCATTTGCACTCAGTGTTGTCAGTGCTGGATGTATCTCAAGTTGTAAATCTATATTGTTTTGTTTATAAATAGAGAGGTTTTTATCAATAATATTGAGATAATTGAGATGTATTTGATTGATTGGGCGCTCTATATTGTAATTAAAATCAAGTTGTGTATAGAGAGTATCATCTATATTGACACTTAATTTATGAAATTGCAATATCTTTTGCTTACTCTCAAGGAAAAAATGGGCAAGTGTAATCTCCGTACCATTAAAATCAAATCGGAGTTTGTTTTTTGAAGAGAGAGTAAGCTTTTTATTGTAAGTAAGTTTGAAATGTGTATTGGAATTTTTTAACAATAAATTATTGTATTGAAAAGATAAAATATCAAGGTCAAAAGATGCTGTTTGTTGTTTTAAATCAATAACTCCATCAATAAAACCATTGGTAAAATTTTGACTCTCAAAGTAGGTTGTTGGTAAGTAGAGCATACGTGTTTTTAAATTGAAAGGGAACTCTATGGCATTGAGTATCACTTTTTTATCATCTATTTTCCAAGTAGACTTTTCAATGAGAATTGTATCG
>JALWON010000021.1 GCA_027083475.1 Sulfurimonas sp. | reverse complement strand
CACTGCATGGCAAAGTCTTTGTTCTGTTTTATGTTGATCCTGATGAAAAAGATCTCAACAATGATTTCTCAGCAGCACTCAAAGCAAAAAAATATGATAGAACAAACTATGGAAGTATTGCTATTGTTAATCTAGCTGCAAGCTGGAAACCAAATTTTGCTATAGAAAATGCCCTCAAATACAAACAAGAAGAGTTTCCTGACACCTTGTATGTTAAAGACAAAAAAAGTATACTTGTAAAACTCTGGCACTTAGCAGATGATAACTCTGACATCATGATTTTTGCAAAAGATGGCACTCTCCTTTTTCAAAAAGATGGTAAAATGCAACAAGACGAGATACAAAAAGCACTCAAAATCATAGAGGACAATTTATAAATGAATGAACAAACCAGTACACTCACACTCAGTATAAAAGACCTTTTTAGTGGCAATATGCTCAAATATTCTCTCATACCTTTTATACTGAGTATGCTGATTTTATATATACTTTTTTTTGTTATAGCAGGCATAGGGCTTGACCAACTAGGAACGATGGATGTAGCATCTACACAAACAACCATAGAGAATGGTGTTCCCCATACCGATAGTTTTGCAGCAACACTTCAAGGAACTGCAATCATCAAGTTTTTAATGAGTAGTGCTATTACCTCTTGGATAGCCTCTTTTTTAGTCTATACAATTGGAAGTTTTTTAACACTCTATCTCTCTGTTTTTGTCACACTTTTAGTTATAGGGTTTTTAACCCCACTCATTTTAAAAGAGCTCCAAAAACAGCACTACCAAGATGTAGAGATGATTGGGTATTCTAATGTTTTTGAGGGAATTTTCCTCACATTAAAATGGATAGCGATTATGCTTTTACTCTTTCTTGTGCTTATTCCTGTTTACTTTATACCGCTTTTAAATGTACTTGCGTTTAATCTACCACTCTACTACTTTTTTCATAAAATGATGACCTATGATGTCTCATCGAATATATGCACACGCGATGAAGCGCTCAAAATCAAGTTTTTTCAAGCAAGTAAACTGCGTTTGAAAACCTTGGGGCTTTATCTGCTCTCACTCATTCCCTTTGTTATTTTGTTTGCTTCTGTCTTTTATGTTATCTACTTAGGGCATACATACTTTAAAGAAGTGCAAAAATTAAGGCTCGAAGAGTAAGTCTCTCAAAACTTACTTGTTTGCTGGTACCTCTTCCATCATACTTGCACCACATTTGCCTTCACCACACTTCATAATCATCTTTGTTGTTGCTGGTTTTTGTGGGGCTGTATACTCCGTGTTATACCCTGACATCTGTATAATTGCTACTGAAAACCCCACCATTACTGTTACAAAAACTGCTGCTGCTATCCATATCTTTTTTACTGTACTCATTTTTCTTCTTCCTTTTCCATGGCACTCAAAACCATTTTTTTATATGCTTCATCTTTAGGGACTAAACCAGCTTCATACAAAAACTGCGAAGGCATAAAGTTTTGTTTTTTTATTTTATCATACTTTGCATAACTTAAGTACAATATATCTTTGGCTCGTGTCACGGCAACATAAAACAGACGGCGTTCTTCATCTAAACTCCCCCCTCTTTGCATCAGTTTACGGTTTGGAAATCTTCCATCCATCAGATCAACCACATACACCTCTTTATACTCTAAACCCTTTGAAGCATGGACACTCAAAAGATTCACACCCTCCCCTTGTGTTAAATCAGAAGAGCCTAAAATCATTGCGTTTAAAAAGCGCTCATGTTCACTGTAAGGCTTGGCAAGCTCTTCAAGCAGGAGCATTTTTCTTGTGATACGTGTTTGTGATTCACTTTTTTGTTTCTCATCAACACTTCCATCTTTAAGTGTCGCTCTTTTGGTTGCCAACAAATTAATGATGTACGTAAATAACGAAGAAGAGGCAATTTTACGCACAATAGTACGAGGCTGTTTAATCCCTTTTAAATCACGATATAAAAGATAAAAATTATGCAAAAAAGTTGCACTCTCTTTTGTGAGTTTAGGATGTTTGAGGACAGGATTTTTCATAAATTTCGCTTCAAATCCAAGCTTGGCATATTTCCCCACTGCCCCCAACTCTGCGAACTCATCAAAGAGTCCAAGTTGTGAGTTGAGCTTGCGTTTTTCAAAAGGGTTTCGTATGCTCTCATCAGGGGCATAGAGTCCATAAAACATACTCCCATTGCCTACAGTTTTTAAAGCACTGTAGAGCTCTTTTGCCACAGCACTTCCAATCCCTCGAGCAAACTCAAAAATGTGAATGAATGCCATCATAT
>JALWON010000020.1 GCA_027083475.1 Sulfurimonas sp. | reverse complement strand
AGGAGTTAAATTAGAGGGTGGTACCCCTCTAACTCTTCAACGGTAATTATAACACAAAAAAGGAAAATTATGAAAAATTTAGAAGATATTTTACTCACTCTTATCATCATAACAGTAACTTTTATGCTCACAAATCTTTATACAAGAGTGAAAAAACTCGAAGAAAAACAGAACTAACTAGTATGAAATTGACAAAAGAGCAAGAGCAAAAGTTTGCAAAACTTGGAATTGAGTCGTTTTGTGAACTCTCCCTTTTTCTCCCGCAATCCTATGAAGATTATCGCCTCAAAGCAAAACTCCTTCCTCATACTTACCAGCTTATAGATGCGACAGTTGAGTCTGTTTTTCGTGGACCTAACAGCATTCAAATTACCTTTTTTGTGCATAATTTTGGGCATACAATCACAGGAGTGCTTTTTCGTCCAAAGCCTTATATGATGCATCAATTTAGCATAGGTAGTCGTGAGTACTACTATGGACTCATAGAGTGTAAGGTGGGGACATGCAGTATGAGTATGCCTAAAAAAGTAACGAGTATTGGTGCGATTACTCCCAAGTACAAAACGGCATTACGAAGCGATGTAATGTTGCGTTTGGTGCACTCCGTTTTAAATGAAGCTGTACTTGTGCAAGAGGGTTTGCCAAATGCCATAGTACAAGAACTACTCAAACCCCATTTTCCAACACAAGAGATTTTAGAGAACAAAGAGTATAGCCAAACACTGCTGCATGCACTCAAATACACAGAACTTTTTGTGTATATGCAACAACTCGCAAGAAAACGCAGGTACTTTCAAGCCATAAAAAGTATGCGAGCAACATACTCCACTTGGCTCAAAACACTTCCCTTTACCCTTACAAAAGAACAATTAAATGCAATTGATGACATTAAAAATGACTTTGCCAAAGAGGTGGCGGCAAAAAGAATGATAGTGGGTGATGTAGGGAGTGGAAAAACAATGGTGATTTTAGCAGCTGCGTTTATGATGCGAAAACATCGTGCTATTTTGATGGCACCAACCACCATTTTAGCCAACCAACTTTTTGAAGAAGCACAAAAGTATTTGCCAGCATTACACACTGTCTTAGTGACAAACAAGAGTAAAAAAGTGGATCTCTCAGGCTATGATTTTATCATAGGAACACATGCTCTTTTATATAGAGAGCTGCCAAAAGCAGCCCTTGTCATGGTCGATGAACAACACCGTTTTGGAACGCAACAGCGTACTCTTTTAGAAAAGCTTGTGAGTAGTGGTGAGAAAAAACCGCACTATTTACAGTTTTCAGCTACACCTATTCCAAGAACACAAGCTATGATAGAGACAGCACACATTGATGTGAGTCTCATTACCTCCACACCTTTTACAAAAGATATTACAAGTCGTGTCATTCATAAAAATGATTTTAAAGATTTGCTTACACATATAAAACAGGAAATTACTCAGCAAAATCAAGTACTCATTGTGTACCCTTTAGTAGAACAGAGTGAAGCTATAGAGTACCAGAGTATAGATGAGGCACGAGGCTACTGGGAAAAAAACTTTGAGCATGTTTTTGTGACCCATGGAAAAGACAAAGACAAAGAACAGGTTTTACTAGATTTTCGTCAAAATGGAAATATATTGATAGCTACGACTGTTGTAGAAGTAGGCATCTCTTTGCCTAGACTCACCACAGTAGTCATTGTAGGAGCGGAGCGTCTTGGACTCTCTACCCTGCATCAATTGCGTGGGCGTGTGAGTCGAACGGGCTTAAAGGGCTACTGCTATCTCTATACAAATCAAGAAAAATCACAAAGACTTGATGCTTTTGTGCAAACAACAAGTGGCTTTGACATTGCAAATTTAGACTTGAAGTTTAGAAAAAGCGGTGATTTACTCAAAGGTGTCCACCAAAGTGGCTCGCAGTTTCGATGGGTGGATTTAGCTGAAGATGCAGCACTTGTGCAAAAAGTAAAATTAAACATTAAAGGTAAAATTAATATTTAAGAGAGTAGAATTCTTATTAATATATTTTATATTCGTTTTAGTCACTGCTCTTTTGCTTGTTCCTTAGTAATATAGATATATTCTCGCTTTTTGTAAAGCAATCAAATTCTTTGCAGTAGGATTTCAAAGGTATGAACAGCATGAGTATAAAAACCATTTTATTAAGTGGATTTGGAGTGATGATACTTGCACTTGGTATCATTGGTGGTGTAGGCTATAAGGGTATTGAAAACGGGGCGAATTCTCTTGTAAAAGTTGATGAACATAGAAAAGTAACAGAGGCTGTTGGCAGTGCCCAAATGCAGTTTT
>JALWON010000019.1 GCA_027083475.1 Sulfurimonas sp. | reverse complement strand
CTTTATAATGCTTTTTGAGATAATTCAGTACATCTAATTTATTTAATCTTTTATTTTCAGTCATTTTCAACCTCATTCTACTTTTTTAACCCTTGAATAATCTCTCGAAGCTCTTGTGCATTTGTATCTTTACTAACAGGCTCACCATAGTACACAGTAACAATCCTGCGTTTGAAGAAACTTTTTTTCTCTGTTGGTTTATACTTACTAAACATACTTCCAAACATTCCCTCTATAAAAAAAGGGACAATTACCCCTTCGTAATCTTTTGGAATTATCTCATATCCACGGTAAAATTTTCCTAATGCTCCATCATCGCTAATCTTCCCCTCAGGGAAAAGCCCTACAATTTTGCCTTCAAGAAGTCTTTGATGGGCTATATGCAATGCATCTTTTGAGGCTTTTTGTGAAAGAGGAATGGTCTCTCCTTTTTGAAAAAATGCATGCAATCCCCACCAATGATAGATTTCTTTGTCCATCATAAAATTTATCCTGCGTTTGAGAGGGAGTTGCATAACTACCCAATCTAACCAACTCACATGATTTCCAAGGAGTAAAACAGCTCCCTCTTGCGGCACATTCTCTAAACCCACATAACGATAAATATGACGAGTTCGTCCAATGATTTCCATAATTGCCCAAAAAGTATCTACACTATAGCGCCGAAAAAGCATCCATACAAGGTAAACACCAACAGCCCCCATCATAAAAAAAAGGTACTCAGAATGCACACCAAAGTAAGCAACCAGCGTAGTAAACACTAAAAAGAAAAACATAAAAATATTTTGTATAAAGTTACTTCCCGCAATCACAGTACCCAAATGTACCCGAGGCGATAAAAACTGAATTTGTGCATTGAGGGGTACCATTAAAAAGCCTGCGAAAATTCCAAACCCCATAAACATCACTGCCATCACAGACATGGAGTGTACAAACGGAATACAAAACACTAAAAGAGCCACACCAAAAGCACCTATACTTACAAGCCCCATATTTATAAAATATTTTGAATAACGTGCAGCAAGGAGAGACCCCACAACTATACCAATGCCCGCTAAAGCCATCACACCTTGAACAAAAATAGTATTACTCACCCCTAAACTACGCTTTGCATATTCGCCAAATATGGCTAAAACTACTTGAGAAATTGACCAAAAAAGCCCTAAACCAATGATAGCTTCATAGACCTCTTGCTTGCGTTTGAGTGTTTTGAGATTTTTGAAAAGATAGGCACCTCTTATATAACGCTTCAAATGAAAAGTCCGTTTTGAGGCTTCTTGCATTGTATTTGGAAGTTGAGAGGCTAAAAACCACTCCACTACAGAACTCAATACCAAAAGCCACCCAAGTGGAGCAATTGCCTCAAGCACTGCATGTTTATCATGCAAATCGGGGGTGTAGAAGCCTTCAAATAAAACAGTATAAAAGATAATACCACTCAAAATAGCCACTGTAGTCACTGCTTGGACTGCCCCATTTGCACCTGTAATAAACTGCACACCAAACAGCTCTTTAATATACCCATACTTTGCCGGTCCATAGAGTGCACTTTGCAGGGCTAACACAAATGTCATACTAAATGCAAGTAAAAAGAGTCCATGATAATATGCATAGGTAATAACAAGTGTAATCACTACAGCAAACGCAGCAGAATACTCCATAATGCTTTTTTTTGCAAATCTATCTGCTAAAAATCCAGAAGGAGAGAACATCAAAATAAAAGGGAGTAAAATAAGAGCATTGACAATCGTTGTAAGCACTATGAGTAAATCACCATCATAGACTTTAAAAATAGTATTTTGAATAATGATTTTATGCCCTAAATCTGTAAAGGCATTTAAAAAAACAACGATAAGGTAGTTGAGTGCTCCTGCTATTTTAAACACGTTTAGCCTACTCTCCTACTGTTTCTTGTGCTAAAACAGTACTCCAACCCTCATAAAAGCCCTGCTCTTTTTGCACTGCCTCAAAAAGTAATGCTACATTTTCTTTGAGTGCATCAGAAGTAACATTATGTTCTTTTACCAAGGCAATTCCATGTGCAAATTCATCACTTTCAATCTCATCTTTCAATGTAAACCCATCAATGTTAAGATGATTGATAAAACGATTTTTTTGTGTTGGTGTTGAAAAAGAGAGGTAGTGTTCCACTGGACGAACTACTGTTAAGTCATCCCCCTCCTCTTGAAGTAAAGCAATGATTTTTTCACTTTGAATATGGGCAAGTTCTAGTGCATTTGGTAAAAGATTTTTATAATGAAAATCCCATTTACTATCTTTAACAACATTACTCTCGTACAGATACTCACTTGGTTTGAGCATTTTCGCAACGATGGTATCAAGTTCCTTTGCAGAGTCCGCATAAAAATAGATTTCACTCCAGCCATCTACTCCCCGCATCCCTACATACTTTGCTTTTTGCGAGTGCTCCAAAGCAATAATGAGAGACTCTTTTGTTTCTAAAAAATCTTCATACCCCTCACCCTGCTCATGCTGTGCATCAAATTTGATAAAAATACTCAACAACCAAGCAAATTTTTTGCTATAGCCATAGGCATTCATATCTATTTCTATGCTGACAAGATTGCCCTCTTCTACCCTTGAAAAGTGTTCTTTCATGCTTTTTTTTCCTCTCTTTTATAAGTCTACAAGGCGAATGCCAACATTAAACTCACTCTCTATGAGCTTATGTTCTAGTTTACTTCTTAAACGGTATATTAAAGTCCTCAGCGAGGTATTATTGACCGCTTCTCCATTCCAAAGTACCGCTTCAATTGTTTCAAACCTGACAATCTTTCCCTTTGCTTCAATCAAAATTTTCAACAGACCGCGCTCTTTTATCGTCAATTTCACAGGTAAATCTCTATAAAAAAGTTGTTCTTCTTCTCTATTAAAAAAGTATCCTTTGCCCACTTCAAGCAATTTTTCCACTTTTTGTGGAGCTGTTTTTATATTTTGAATTTTATATTGTGCAAGTTTTATAATTGCTTTGAGCTCATCTTCTGTATGAGGTTTAATGAGATAGCCTAAAGGATTTGTTTGGATTGCTTCAGACATTGTTGTCTCATCTGTGTATGCTGTTAAATAGATAAGCGGAATCTCTAACTCTAACTCTTTATAGAGTTCTATACCATTGATACTATCATTGAGGTTAATATCCATTAAAATAAGATTGACATCAAATGTTTGTAAAAATTGTTTTGCCATCTTGACATTTGTAGCATACTCCACAACATTATGTCCCATCTTTTCTATAGCTTGTTGCAGTTCCATTGCTACTAAACTTTCATCTTCAATAATCAGTATATTTAATTTATTCATCCTCTTCCCACTCAATAATTATTTTTGTTCCCTTATCTGATTGTATGTTTATAGTACCAAAGAGTTGCTTAGTAACTAATGTATTGACTATTTCTAAGCCCAAAGAACCTTCCCTCTTTTCCTGATACCCTCTCCCATTATCTTCTATAATCAAAGAGAGCAACTGATCCTTTTTTTTAAGACTTATCATGATTATCTTTTCATTAATATATACGCCTTCAAAAGCATACTTCATTGCGTTTGTTACAAGTTCATTGAGTATCAAACCATAGTAGACCAAAGAATCAACTTTTAAATCATACTCTATTGCATAATGTACCTGAATATTTTTTGCAAAATTGGGACTGAAACTTTGCACAATACTTTGTGTATATTCAAAAGTACTTAAATTATGCTCTGCACTATTAATATTGAGTTTTTCATAGAGGGTTGAGATAGAATTAATTCTATTTTTTGTCACCTCTAACTCACCTTTTGTTTGCTGCAAATGTGTTTTTGATATTTGCAATTTAATAAGTGCTAAAATCATCTGAAGATTATTTTTTACTCTATGGTTAAGTTCTTGGTAAAGCAAATCTTTTTCATGCAGTGATTGTTGTAATTTCAGTGTTTTTTCATCCACTAACTCTTTGAGTCTCTCTTGCTCTAGGCGTTGAAACCTTGCAAATTTTTCATTCACTTCATCTTTTTCTTCAGAAAGAAGATTAATACGGTGTGCAAGTGCAATAGAGAAAAAGAAGCCCTCAAGAATAAATGCAAGTTCATTCATATATTTAAAATCATTTGAAATATCTATAAAACCAATCGACCTTAAAAAAGAAAGCAGTAAAGAGACAACAACAAATGTCCATCCAACAATATAAAAGCGTGCTTGCTTCTCACCCATATACAGGGCATAAAATCCACTCCATATAATCAGCAGACCAAGAGGAATAAATACAACAATAATATTAAGATTAAAGACAATATTATCATAACTCAACAACACCAAAACAGGCAAAATATAAAGATAAGCGACTAAGATTTTGTCTATTTGAGGAAAATTACGTGTATTTAAAAACTCCCGTGTAAAGAGTATGATAGGCACAACAAGAATCGAGATATACCCAAAAGTAGCCTTCGTTATTTCCACTGTCATCAAATTGGAAAAAAAGTAAAGCTGTGCAATACCGAGGTAGATTGCCTGAAAGATTACGATACCAAAAAGATAGATAACATAATACATATATGCCTTATCATTTGTAAAAATATAAATCATAAAGTTATATAAAAAAAGTGTGATAATAATACTAAAAAAAATAAATAAAGAGAGTTTTTGTTTTTGGTCATGAAACTTAAAGTCATGTTCATTCCAAATCACAATTTTTGCAATCAATGTTGAAATTCTTGAATGTGCTTTTATATAATAAGTTCTCTCTTCATGAGGCCCAAGCTTTATTTTAAAAATAGGGTTAATACTATAGCGGCTTTTATGCATATGGAACATACCATCTAAAGTTGTACTGAGTCCATTATAGAAGTAAATATCTTCTGTTTCTTGATTATCATACTCTATAATTTTTGTAATTGTTTTGTTTTGTGTATTTTTGAGATGAAATTTAATCCATAAGGAGTACATATCCACAAAACCCAAACCAACACTATTTTTATAACTGCGTTTAAATTCATGATCGAGAATATCTCGTGTTTTTGTTGTATGTTTTTTATCGACATAGATATAAGATTGGGAGAGTATATCTACACCTGAAGTCTTTTCATCAATATCTATTCCCCAAAGTGTAGAGATACTCAACACCAAGAAAAAAAGTTTTAAAAACATAATTGCCTAGCAGTGTACCAATCAGCAATACCTTGATCAGTGTAAAGATACTCGCGTTGCGAAGGAGGAATAACACTATTTCTTAATTTAGAGCGGATAATTCCAATCACAATGAACCCTAAAAGTAAAGAAGCAATCGCTATAAAGTAATCATACTCGTACCACATGATAACAACAAAAAGATACAAAGAGTATTGCAAAAAAAATCGTATACCAAAGGCAATCAACTTACACTTTTTTGAGTGCAGTTTCGGAGTTGGTTCTATTTGGTCTATAAAATCTGTTTTCATAAAAGAAGTATAGCAAAATATTTGTTTTATTAATACAGAGAAAATATATACTAAACTATTCTTAGTCATTTGGACTAAAGTTAGTTGATATTATTTGCAATTATTAACTTTTTTTTGCTATTATTTTACAAATAAATTATATACAAGGATTTTATAGATGGCAAAACATCAGTTTCAAACAGAAGCAAATCAAATGTTACAGTTGATGATTCACTCATTATACTCAAACAAAGAAATTTTCATACGTGAGCTCGTATCAAATGCTTCAGATGCATTAGATAAACTCAATATGTTAGTTTTAACAGATGAGAAGTACAAAGATATTGCATTTAACCCAAGAATAGACATTGTTGCCAATAAAGAAACAAAAACTTTAACTATTAAAGATTCTGGTATTGGTATGAATGAAGAAGACTTAATGAATAACCTTGGGACTATTGCGAAATCTGGGACAAAAGCATTTTTAGAAAATCTTACAGGTGATCAAAAAGAAGATTCTAACCTTATTGGTCAATTTGGTGTAGGTTTTTATGCTTGTTTTATGGTTGCACACAAAGTAGAAGTCACTACGAAAAAAGCGGGTGAAGATCAAGCCTATTTATGGACAAGTGCAGGTGATGGTGAGTTTGATATAGAACCAACAACACAAGATGGACATGGAACAACCATCGTCATGCATCTCAATGATGATGAGACAGAGTTTTTAGAAGAGTACAGAATTGAATCTATCGTGAAAAAATACTCAAACCACATCCCTTTCCCTATCTTTATGGATAAAGAAAAACATATTCCAGCAGTAATGGATGATGAGGGCAAAGAAGAACTTGAACCTTCAAGAACTGAAATTGAAAATGTTCAAATCAACAAGGCAAATGCACTCTGGACAATGCCTAAAAAAGAGATAACAGAGGAAGAGTACAAAGACTTTTATAGCTCCATCGCTCACTCAAGTGAAGAGCCACTCACTTGGATGCATAACAAAGCAGAGGGTGCTGTAGAGTATACAACACTTTTTTACATCCCTTCAAAAGCACCAATGGATCTCTACCGTGTAGATTACCAAACAGGTATCAAACTCTACATCAACCGTGTCTTCATTACCGATGATGAAAAAGAATTAATGCCTCCATACCTGCGTTTCTTACGTGGTGTCATTGATTCAAAAGATTTACCACTGAATGTATCTCGTGAAATTTTACAATCAAACGCAGTTATGGCTAAGATTAAAAATGCCTCTGTGAAAAAAGTACTCTCTGAACTTGCAAAAATGGCAAAAAAAGATAAAGAGAAGTATGCAACATTTTATAAAGAGTTTGGCAATGTTCTCAAAGAAGGACTTTATAATGACTTCGCAAACCGTGAAAGAATCTTAGAACTTTTACAGTTCCACCACCTTGCATCAGATGAGGTAACCACCATTGAAGAGTATATTAAAAATGTAGATGAAGCAAAAAAAGAGATTTACTATATTACAGCAAAATCTTCACTTTCACTCCTTAAAAACTCTCCTGCACTTGAGAAATTTAAGGCACGTAACATTGATGTACTTGTTTTAAATGAAGAGGTAGATACCATCATTTTCCCAATGGTGACAGACTATAAAGAGTATAAACTTGTCCATGTTTCAGATGCTAAATTTGAAGAGAGTGAAGAAGAGAAAAAAGCAGAAGAAGAAGTTGCAAAAACCTATGAAGGTCTTGCAAAAGAGTTTAAAGAGACACTTGGTGAGAGTGTCAAAGCAGTAGAGACAACTTCTGAGCTTACAGACTCTCCAGTAGCACTCAAAATTGACAAAGAAGACCCAGCCTATCAAATGGCACAAATGATGAAACAAATGGGACAAGATACAGGTGCACCAGAACCAGCGCCGATTCTTTTAATTAACCCAAAACATGAGTTGCTCATAAAACTTAAAGACTCAGCAGATCAAAATCTCATTGCAGATGCTGCGCATGTGCTTTTAGATCAGGCAAAACTTTTTGAAGGGCAAGAGCTTGCAGATACTGCTGATTTTATTGCAAGATTAAATAGAATTATCACAAAAGCAGTATAATTTTTGAGTCTGTGTGTTTTAGTAACATTAAGACTCTTTTTTTGAAAAAAACACCAAAGATAGCACTTTTATACATAAAAAGTGCTATCTTACAAACATGAGTTTACAAACATTACTAGAACATCGTGAAGAAAAAAATCATAGAATGAGAATTTATGTTGAAAATGCATATACACTCTATGACTCTTTTTTTGACGAACCTTATTCTTATAACGAGGCAGAAGCTATTGAAGCTTTAGGGATTGAAAGCGATCTTGTCCAAGAGCTTTTAGAAGATTTTGCAGTGCAACTCATTCAATCCAATGTCATCCTTCAAAAACAACTCCATTTTCTCAATGATGAGCAACTCTATACCAAAGAGCTTGACTTCACCCCATTTAGAAATACAATTCATAAAAATTTAGGTGTTGCAAGAAATTTACGGATCAAAGATTGTGTCATGATTTTAAATCAATTAATGATTGAGACTGATTTAGAGAGTATAGAAGCACTTTTAAAAGTACTTGAATCTTGTGCCCTCAAAATAAGCCCTCACCGTGCCTATGAAGCCCTACAACTCATTAACAAAGTTACTTAGTTTTCAAGGAATGGGAAATTTGTTCTAATTTTCCTTTTGGTTTTTTAATAATAAGTTGTTTTTTTTCTTTAATCGGCAAAGCAAATGCGAGTAAAATGAATATAAACGAAAATACTATTCCAGCTAAAACACTCAGAATAAATTTCAGTTTTATATCAGACATACTTAGTGCTTCTCTTCTTCATGTGTCAGATAGACCCAAAACTCTTTATGTGAAAGCCCTCTGTTTAAAAAATAGAGTTGCAAAATTGCCACTCGATACAGAGTAATTATCATTTTTGCAAAAGGAATAAAAAGACTTAAACCGACAATGATTGGTTGTTCTTTATCCCCTTTTGATTCTATCATCTCTTGCATACCTATGTTATTTGTCAAATAAATTCCAAATAAAATTGAAAAAACAAAATTCAATATGATTCCAAATATTACATATGCCATAAAATCTTGTTCATACATCCCAAAAATCATTTTTCATGCTTCCTTTTTTACTATATCTTGGCATATTATATCAAAGATATATTAATATAGAGCACCTCTAAAAAGTAACAAGACCCACTACTTTCAAGAAAAAATATTCTTTAGAAAACTCTTTTTAAACATATTTATACTATACTAATCGGACAAATTATGAATAAAGGTAATTTATGGAAACAAACCTCATAGTAGAAGGGTTTAAATTTATGGGATTAGGGATGGGAACAGTGTTCGTTTTCCTTATCATTATGATTCTTGTCATGCAATCAATGGCAAAAATTATAGATAGATTTTTTCCTGAACCGCAAGCAGCTGATATACCAGCAGCAAAAAAAGACAACAAAACGATTATAGCAGCGATTACAGCAGCAATAAAACATCATAGAGAAGGTTAAGGATTCAAATGGCTAAAAAATTTATAGATGTAATGGATACAAGTTTTAGAGATGGTTTTCAGTCAGTATATGGCGGTCGTGTACTTATGGAGGATTTTTTTCCTGCAGTAGAAGCGGCTAAAATTGCTGGTATCAACCACTTTGAGTTTGGTGGTGGAGCGCGTTTTCAATCACTCTACTTTTACCTTAGAGAAGATGCATTTGAGATGATGGATAAATTTCGTAAGATTGTTGGTCCTGATGCAAATTTACAGACACTCGCACGTGGTGTAAATACTGTAATGCTTGATACTGGTTCAAAAGAACTTATTGATTTACATGCAAAAATGTTTAAAAAGCATGGAACAACAACCATACGTAACTTTGATGCACTCAATGATATTGAAAACCTCAAATACTCTGGTGAGAGAATTG
>JALWON010000018.1 GCA_027083475.1 Sulfurimonas sp. | reverse complement strand
GAACAATATCAAGAGTGTCATATTTTACTTGTTTGGGATAATGCTCCTTTTCATAGAAAAAAAGAGCTTCATGAGATGGAAGGTTTAACACCAATATATCTTCCATCATATTCACCAGAACTAAACCCTGTAGAAAGGTTTTATGGTGAAGTGAGAAAGAGTACTGCTAATAGACTTTTTCAAGATATTGATATTCAAAAAGATATTATTGAAGAGGAAGTTGTTAAATGGATGAAAGATACTGATAAAACTCAAAAACTTTGTGGGTATGACTGGATTCTTGAGCAGTGGAAATGTATTTAGATTTTAACTTGGATTGGTATAATAGTAGGCATCTTCACATTCTCAATAACCCGCGCCATAGTGTGCATTTTCCCACTACCTGTTACACCTTCTAAGGTCTGATAACGATTGCCATCAAGGATACTTTTACTCAAAACTTCTATAGCTTTAGGCTGGTCACCTGCTGGTTGATAAGGAGATTCTACTTTAAATTCTGGTTTCTTTTTCATTGGTGGAATTATAGCTGAATTGTTTAAATGGGCGAGATTTTATATCATCTGGAATTTGGTTGAATTTTGCCATAGCTTTCGTATCAAATTGAATCATAGTTATCCGTTTTTGATAAGCAATAGCTATGAAGAAAAGAGAGAGCCGTTTGCTTTATAAAACAGTCAATCAAAATGGCATCATTTATGCACTTGAAGATTTCAACTATGAAACACTACAATTTAGAGAGTATGAAATGAGTTGGAAATGTGGGTAAATTTTACCCATATTGCAAAGTTTAACATTGTGTGGTTAGAAAAAAGTTAGAAAATTTATTTCTTAATTTTTAAAGATGCCGTATTTTAGGGGATTTTCAAAGGTTTTTAAGTGGCTCCGGATACTGGATTCGAACCAGTGACCAAGTGATTAACAGTCACCTACTCTACCGCTGAGCTAATCCGGAATATAAAAAGGGTTCTTAAAAGGATGGTGTCAAGAGAGAGACTTGAACTCTCGACCTCCGGCTTATGAGACCAGCGCTCTAACCAGCTGAGCTACCTTGACATCTTTTAAGAGGGTGGAATTATATACAAGTTCATCTTAGAGTTTTATAAAAGTGATAAAATTTACAATTTTTATTTAGATAATGTTTTCTCTATTGTTTTTTGATCAAAGCCACATATCCATTTCGTGCCTATTAGAACGACAGGAACTCCTCGGCATCCATGTCTTTGGCAATCGTTTGCTGCTTTTGAATCTTTTGTAATATCAATTGCTTTAAATTTAATTCCTTGCGTTTTAAAATAGTTTTTTGCTACTGTACACCATTTACAGGTAGGTGATGTAAATAGAACAACTTTTTTTTGTTTTGCTTGCATGTGTACTCCTATAAATTTTTTAGAAATTTTAATACATACATTCTTTAATATAAATTAAGTTATCTAAATAGAATAAATAAAGTTTAGTCTATGCAACTAAAGATATTGACAATGTTACTCTTTTTTTGTAGAATTCCAGTATTAATTTTTAAAAAATTAGGAGGATATTTTAGAATGAATTTTAAACCACTAGGAGATAGATTACTTGTCGAAACTGTTGCAGAAGCAAACACAACAGCAAGTGGAATTATCATTCCTGATAATGCAAAAGAAAAACCAAATCGTGCGAAAGTTGTTGCTATTGGCAGTGAAGTAGAAGATGTCGAAGTTGGCAATACGGTAGTATATGGCAAATACGCAGGAACAGAACTCGCACTTGAGGGAACAGATTATATTGTTTTAGACCTTTCAGATGTTTTAGGTGTAATTTCATAATTTATAGAAAAAAGAGGAGATATATAAATGGCTAAAGAGATAATTTTTTCAGACAATGCAAGAAATCAATTAGCACGTGGTGTTGAAAAACTCACTGATGCAGTAAAAGTAACAATGGGTCCACGTGGTCGTAATGTACTTATCCAAAAAAGTTACGGTTCTCCCGTTATCACAAAAGACGGTGTTTCTGTTGCAAGAGAAATTGAATTGAAAGATAAACTAGAAGATATGGGAGCACAACTTGTCAAAGAGGTTGCTTCTAATACTGCTGATGAGGCTGGAGATGGAACAACTACTGCTACAGTCCTTGCAAATGCAATTTTTTCAGAAGGTCTTCGTAACATTACTGCTGGTGCAAATCCTGTAGAAGTCAAAAAAGGAATGGACAAGGCTTGTGAAGTAATTCTTGAAAATCTAAAAGCTATTAGTAAACCTGTAAATGGTAAGCAAGGGATTGCACAGGTTGCTACTATTTCTGCAAATTCTGATAGTGCTATTGGAGATATGATAGCTGAAGCTATGGATAAA
>JALWON010000017.1 GCA_027083475.1 Sulfurimonas sp. | reverse complement strand
TAATTACTCCATTTAAGAATGGTACATTAGATGAGCAGACATATGCTGCTTTGATTCAACGTCAAATTAACAATGGCATGGATGCCGTTTGTCCTGTGGGCACAACAGGAGAGAGTGCAACACTTACACACGATGAGCATAAACGCTGTATAGAAATAGCTGTAGAAGTTTGTCAAGGAACAGCTACAAAAGTGCTTGCTGGTGCAGGCTCAAACGCAACACATGAAGCCATAGAGATAGCAAAACATGCACAGAATGCTGGTGTAGATGCTATATTTTCAGTAAGTCCTTACTACAACAAACCTTCGCAAGAGGGACTCTACCAACACTACAAAGCGATTGCAAACGCAGTGCCAGAACTCCCATTTATGCTTTACAATGTTCCAGGTCGTACGGGAGTAGACATCTCTGCAGATACTACCATTAGACTTTTTGATGATGTAAAAAACATCTATGGTGTCAAAGAGGCAACAGGAAGTTTGGAGCGAACTGTTGAACTCCTCTCTCGTAGACCTGAGTTAAAAGTTTTCTCTGGAGATGATGCCATTGATTACCCGATTTTAGCCAATGGCGGTGCGGGGATTACCTCTGTGACCTCAAACCTCATGCCTGATTTAAAATCAGAGCTTGTCCGTCTTGCCTTAGCTGGTGATTTTGCTGGAGCAAAAGCGATTAACGATACACTCTACCCTCTTAATTCTGTTATGTTTTGCGAATCAAACCCTATTCCTGTCAAAGCGGCTATGTATATCGCAGGATTGATTGAGACTTTAGAGTACAGACTCCCACTTGTGGCTCCAAGTAGTGCAAATATGAAGCAAATAGAAGAAGTCATGAAAAATTACGACATAAAAGGATTATAAGAATGCAGGATTTTAAAGGAAAAGTTTTATTTATTAGTGGTGGTACTCGTGGTATCGGCAAGGCAATCGTGTATGAGTTTGCTTCAAAAGGGTGTGATGTTGCGTTTACCTATGCTTCAAGTGCAGATACTGCCAATGAAATAATCGCAGATATTGAGTCAAAATATGGCATTAAATCTCGTGCATATAAACTCAATATTTTAGAGCCATTAACATATAAAGATGTTTACAAAGAGTTTGACGAAGATTTCGATAGACTTAACTTCTTTATCTCAAATGCAATTATCTCTGGTCGTGCAGTTGTGGGTGGATTTGCTCCATTTATGCGTCTCAAACCAAAAGGTCTTGGGAACATTTACACAGCAACTGTTGAAGCCTTTGTTGTTGGTGCGCAAGAAGCGGCTAAACGCATGGAAAAAAATGGTGGGGGAAGTATCATCTCTATGAGTTCTACTGGTAACCTTGTTTACACTCCAAACTATGCAGGACATGGAACAAACAAAGCAGCTGTTGAGACAATGGTAAAATATGCAGCTGCAGAACTCGGTGAGAAAAAAATCCGTGTCAATGCAGTGAGTGGTGGTCCAATCGACACCGATGCCCTCAAAGCATTTCCAAACTACGAAGAGGTAAAAGCAGAAGTTGTCAAACGCTCTCCACTGAGTCGTATGGGTGATGCTACTGACCTAACTGGAGCTTGTGCATTTCTCTGTTCAGATGCAGCTTCTTGGCTTACAGGTCAAGTCATCGTTGTAGATGGAGCAACTTCTTTTCAGTAAGTCGTTTTTTCCAGCATTCGTCGCTTCAAAATCTCTGGAGCGACAAAATGGTTAAAATGTTGTGCATTAATCGGTTTTTTAATGAAACGTCGGACACCATTGTTTTTCATTCTTTGGTAACTCTCTTTGTTTTCATCACCACTGATACCAAACGTAGCACTCTTTAAATGTGGTTTCAAGATGAAAAGTTTGCGTGCAAAATCATAACCACTCATTTTTGGCATATTAATATCACTAAAGACAATATCTGCACCTTGGCGTTTGATAAACTTTAAAGCTTCAAAACCACTCTCAAAACTAAAAATTTCATTCTCATCCACACCTAATTCTTCAAGATAGGACTCAATAAACATTAAAATAGTAGGGGAATCATCAAGCACAATAATTTTCATTGGGACATTATAACAAATGTAAGTAATAAAGCAAAATAAATTTCACAATTGGACTAAAAAATGCTTGTAGCAGAGTATGAAGATAAAAGATGAAGAACTATTAAAAAAATTAAGATATTTGAGCAAACATGGAGAGAGCTTACAGGAGAGGCGACGATCCCATGCATTGTTATTATCACATGCAGGTCATACGAAAGGTGAGATAGCCAGAGTTTTACAAATAACACAAAGATCGGTATTTTTATGGTTGAAAGAGTTCAAAGAAAGAGGGATAGAATCTCTAAAACCAAGAAGTGGCAGAGGAAGAA
>JALWON010000016.1 GCA_027083475.1 Sulfurimonas sp. | reverse complement strand
GTATCATACGATTTAAGTTCAAACGCATTGTTAAACTCTTCATCAAAAATCCAAAAGTAACTATTGTCTTGGCGTTTGGCAATGTCGCTGCGTTTGTCCGCACCTTTGCCTATATACCAGAAAAAATAATCATTTTTATAACTCTGTGCGATCATATCATCAAGCATATCAAGCATATCGCCGCCACTAATCGCATTGAAATGACTATAGACACTATCAATACTAATAATAGAAATAGGTGGACGTTCTAAAAGAAGACCATTGATTGAGCCTAAAAGATAGTGCTCAAACCATTGTCGTTCTTCATCTGTAATCACAATAACCGTCTTGCCTTTGAGAATTTGCTCAAGTGCATACGAGGTCGCTGTCGTCCAGTCAAAACGCTGCTCTTCAAGCCAACTTAAAGAAGCACCCTCTTCACGAATAGCATCTAAACTCCACTGTGCAAATTCATCCATAAGTGACTATTTTTCTAACTCATAAGAATCGTGTAAACTACGCACTGCAAGTTCTGCATACTTTTCATCAATCACCATAGAGATTTTAATCTCTGATGTGGAAATCATGTTGATGTTAATGTTATTGTCTGCCATTGTTGAGAAGGCTTTTGCTGCCACACCTGTATGACTTCGCATCCCAACACCAACTACAGAAACTTTACAAATATCTTCATTGTAAGAGTCTGCGTTTATCTCACCCTCTTGTACAAAACTATCTACAATTGTTTTTGCATCGCTCAAATCACCTACAGGTACAGTGAAATCAATGTTTGTTGTCTCATCTACCGCTTTATTTTGAATAATCATATCGACATTTACTTCTGCAGCTGCAAGTTTGTTAAAAATATCAGAAGCAATCCCTGGTCTATCTTTGACACCTAAAAGTGAGATACGTGCTTGGTTTCTATCTAATGCGATTCCGCTGACTAATGGTGCTTCCATGATATTTTCTTCCTTTGTAATTAATGTACCCTCTTCATCTGAAAAGCTTGTGCGTGTAACTAAATTTACGTTGAGTTTTTTTGCCATCTCAACAGAACGGTTTTGTAAAACTTTTGCACCAAGGCTTGCAAGTTCTAGCATCTCATCATAAGAGATTTTTGCTAGTTTTTTTGCCTTTGGTTCTATGCGAGGGTCTGTAGTAAAGATACCACTTACATCAGTGTATATCTCACATAAATCTGCTTTTAAAGCTCCTGCAATTGCCACAGCTGAGAGATCGCTCCCTCCGCGCCCAAGTGTTGTAACATCACCTTGGCTGTTTACCCCTTGAAAGCCAGCTACAACAACGATTTTTCCCTCTTTTAATTGTGATTGCATTGTATCAGGGTTAATATCTTCAATCCGTGCCTTTGTGTGATGCTTGTCTGTCACAATGCCTGCTTTACGTCCTGTCATAGCAGTTGCATCATGTCCCATCTCTTGCAGAGCGATAGAGAGTAAAGAAGCAGTTACACGTTCTCCAGCACTTAAAAGCATATCCATCTCAGCCCGTGCAGGCTCTTTGGAAAAATGCTCTGCGAAACTCACAAGCTTATTTGTTTCACCACTCATTGCTGAAACAACAACAACAACATCATGCCCCTCTTTTTTTGTTGCACTCACACGATTGGCTACATTTTGAATGCGTTCTAAATCACCAACACTTGTTCCACCAAATTTTTGCACTATCAACATCTATAAAAGTCCTTCTGCTTTAAAATAATTGACCACTTTTTCATATACAGGTTTTTTAAAATGTGCGGTCAAACTCAGAACTTCATCGACACTAACAAATTTATAATCCATAAATTCAGGGTGTTTTGTGTTAATATTTATCAATGCATTATTTCCAAGCTTCATTAAAAAATAACGCTGTGTTTGCCCAATATATGGTTTCATTTTACTCGCAATCTTTGCAGGAAAATCATAAGAAATCCATTCAGGATACTCCGCAACTATATTTGCATCATCTGTACCAATTTCCTCTTTCATCTCACGAAACAGTGCCTCTTTTACCTCTTCACCTTGATCAATCCCCCCCTGAGGAAATTGCCAAATATCTTGTATATCATTTCTCTGCGCAATAAATATCTCTTTTTTCTCTGGATATTTATCAGAAACAATAATCATAGCCACATTAGGACGATAGGAACCTTTTTTACTCATACATACACCTATATAATAATTGTCGCGATTATACAAAATTTGTGGTTAAAAAGAGATAAGTGTAGTTATTTTACTCTTGTTCATTTCAGAAATAACATGCTTAAAGCGAATCTTCTCACGAATAATATCAAGTAATTTTTTCTCCTATTTTTAAGGAACAAAGTGTGTTTTTATTACTATTTTAGAGAAATAAATGAACACTATGTTCAAATATCA
>JALWON010000015.1 GCA_027083475.1 Sulfurimonas sp. | reverse complement strand
CCTGATGCAGGTCGTCCATGGAAAATGGTGCAAGATCATAGAATTAATCAGTTCTATACTGCACCAACAGCTATCCGTGTTTTACATAAAATGGGTGAAGATGAACCAGCAAAATATGATTTATCTTCTTTAAAAGTATTGGGTACTGTGGGAGAACCGATTGATCCTCCTGCATGGAAATGGTACTATGAAGAAGTTGGAAGCTCTCAATGTGCTATTGTCGATACTTACTGGCAAACAGAGACAGGAGGGCATATTGTCTCTCCTCTTCCGGGAGCTACTCCGATTAAACCTGCTTGTGCAACACTACCGCTCCCTGGGATTATTGCAGAGATTTTAGATCCTGCCACAGGAGAAAAAGCTGAAGTTGGTGAGACTGGGTATATGTGTATCACACGTCCTTGGCCATCACAAATTCGTGGTGTTTGGGGCGATGAAGAGCGGTATGTAAAATCATATTATGGTGATGTAGTCAAAGATGGGAAAGCTGTTTATTTTACTGGGGATGGTGCACGCTATGATGAAGATGGGTACATTACTATAACAGGTCGAACTGATGATGTTATCAATGTAAGTGGGCATAGAATGGGAACTGCTGAGGTGGAAGCGGCTATTAAAAAACATGCCAATGTTGCTGAAGTTGCTGTTGTTGGAAAACCACATGAGCTCAAAGGTGAGGGCATTTTTGCTTATATTGTACTCAAATCTGATGAAGGTGTTGCAAATGAAGTCGAAGAGATGAAAGCTATTAATGCTATCATCAAACAAGAGATAGGAAATATCGCAGTATGTGATGATATGGTTTTTGCTCCAGGTTTACCAAAAACACGCTCAGGAAAAATCATGCGTAGAATACTGCGTGCAATAGCAAAAGGTGAAGCGATTACACAAGATATTTCAACACTTGAAGATCCTTCTATTGTCGCTAAAATTGAAGCAATGGTAAAAGGTTAGGGGCAGAGATAATTATGGAATTATGTGTTGCCTTAGACTTACCTACAAAAGAAGAAAATTTAGCTTTAATAGAAAAAATTAAAGCACACGATGTCTGGCTAAAAGTCGGACTTCGTTCTTACATTCGTGATGGTGAAGCTTTTTTGCAAGCCATCAAAGCGATAAACCCTGATTTTAAAATATTTTTAGATTTGAAACTGTATGATATTCCCAACACGATGGCTGATGCTGCTGAGTCTATTATGGGACTTGGTGTTGATATGTTTAATGTGCATGCAAGTGCGGGAAAACGGGCAATGCAAACAGTAATGCATCGTTTAGAAAAGTATGAATCTCGTCCTATTGTTCTGGCTGTGACTGCATTGACTTCTTTTGCTGCAGAGGAATTTGAAGCTGTTTATGAAAAAAGTATAGCAACAAAGGCAAATCAGTTTGCACAAGATGCCCTAGAGAGTGGACTTGATGGTGTGGTCTGTTCTGCATTTGAATCACAAGCTATCAAAGAGATTACCAATGCAAATTTTATGACGCTCACCCCTGGTATACGCCCTTTTGGTGAAGATGCAGGTGATCAAAAAAGAGTGGCAGATGTTGCATTTGCAAAGGGCGAAAAAGTTGATTTTATAGTTGTAGGACGTCCTATTTATCAGGCTAAAAACCCATCAGAAGTTGTACGAAAAATAGTCGCACAATTTTAATGATTTTTTTGTACCTTTTGACGTAAAGCTTCAAACTTAGGGTAGCTACTTGCTACTTTATGCAGTGTAAACTGTGGTGTTATTGTATAGATGCCTGTAGAATTGATGAAATACTGCGGTGTTAAATCACTGCGTTTTTGAAGGTCTAAAATTTTAAAACTGAGATTATCAAGTATAAGTGGTGGTGCCTTATCTGTTTGAAAATAGGCCAATACCATATGCCCTCCACCATAAAAATTCTCTGTAACAATGCTCAAAAAGAGTCTTTTCTCATCAAAGCCAAGTTTTATGAGGGAGTAGTATTTGATGATAGCATAATCTTCACAATCCCCATAGCCTCCAGTTAAAAACTCTTTTGGTGTTGCCCAATGGTCTGCTTGTTTATTTGTAATATCATCATACTGCGATAAAAGTCTATTGAGATAGAAATTGACTCTATTGAGTTTGATATGTGGAGGGTATTGTTTGCAACTCTGCATGCAGTGTGTATAATCTTGTATACGGTGTGCGGAGATAGGATTTTTTTTACTAATGCTTTTCAGTTCATTTTGAGTAAAACTTGGGTAGTTTTCTGCATGGAGGGGAAGAAAAAAGAGAATGCATACCAATAAATATTTCATAAAAAGTCTACTGTGGTGAGTGCAACAATTTTTGAATATCTTGTGAAATGTCATTACGAATGACATTTTTTACACTTATAGATTTCCCTATGTTA
>JALWON010000014.1 GCA_027083475.1 Sulfurimonas sp. | reverse complement strand
TGCTTCCAAGAGAGAGCAGCTCCACATAAGGCAAAATAAGGGCAAGTCCTATGCCTAGTGCGATATTGCTCATTAGCAAGAGGTAAAAATGCTCCAAAGAGAGATAAAATGACAAAGCAGCCACAATAACCAAAAACAAAGATGCTTTAAATATTTTGGCATCAAGCTGCAAGCCCTTTATAAATAAAAAAGGCAAAATAAAGCGCACCAAGGGAGCTGCGGCGAAGAGAATACCGATCTCACTTGCAGAATACCCCACTCCGCTGAGCACCTTCGGCAAAAAGATAATGTAGATGCCTACAATAGAAAAATAGAAATAATAAAATAACGAGAGTAAAGAAAGTATATTATTGATGTTCTTTATACTCTTGTGTTATTTCATCAAGTATGTCAAAGAGTTTATAACTTGCCTCTTCCATATGCGTAAAATACTCTTTGAGCTTTTCATTATTTTTTGGATTATATCCATTAGCAGATAGACGTGATGCATTAATTGCATTTGTATGAACTGCAGCATGCGGCTTATCTATCGCTTTATACGATGGAAGATTACCTATAATATTTTTCCCTTCATTTGCGTACCACTTTCCAAGACGACACATTGTATGGTCCACAATACCCTCTGGGCCTTTGTGTGCCATAACATTGGAGAAGATATTTGATTTGAAAAGGATATGATCTATTTTTACCAAAATCAGCATAAGCGTGAGTTTGAGATTATTTGAATCAGTTTTAATGATATTTGCGTTGACATTAAATCCATCAAGCGCTTCTTTGAACTTTTCTATCATCTCTACTGCTTCTTGAGAAATTGCGTTCATAGTCTCTGCAGAATCTGCTATACCTCCTGTTTCTTGCTGAAGAGATTGAATAGAAATGGCAATTTCGCTTGTCGCTTTTTGTGTCCGTTCTGCGAGTTTTCTAACCTCATCGGCAACCACGGCAAAACCACGTCCATGCTCTCCTGCACGAGCAGCTTCAATGGCAGCATTGAGCGAGAGGAGGTTTGTCTGCTCTGCAATGTCTTTAATGAGGTTAACTACTTCCCCTATCTCACCTGCTCTTGTCTGTAAAGAATCCACTGCTTCATTATTATTACTAATAGACTCAGAAAGAGAAGCGAGCTTATCGATGACAACGTTAGCTTCATCTATACTCTCATTTGATGCAAGAGCAGTTTCATCTGCTTTTTTAACGGCTACTTCGAGATCGTTAACACCATCAGCAAGCTGTGATTGTACTATTGCAAAACTCTCTGTGAGTGGTTTTCCTGTTTTTCCAAGTTCTGAAGCAAAATTCTTTTGTGCCTGTTCTAAATATTCCGCTTCCATGGCATCTATAGCATCGTTGATTTTCTTTGCAGTCTTTTGCAAAGTATAATTCAATCCTTTTGCTTTTATACGTCTGTAGTATTTATTTCTTGCAGCATAATCTATGGAAGTATTTACCTCACGCATAAAAACCTCTATTTGATCCATAAAGGAGTTTACATCCCAGGCAATCTTTCCTATTACTCCCGCTTCATTTATATGTGTAGAACGCACCTCAAAGTTTCCACTTTGCGCAGAGGAGATGACGTGATTTATATCTTGTATCTCTTTACGTACTTTTTTAACATATTTAAAAATCAACAGTGCTAATATAAGGTTGATGGCTTGAAAAATAAATGTTGAATAATGAAACTCAAAGATAACCGAGGTCGTTATCGCTGCAGCAATAACACTTACAAGTATAGCAATATTTGCATATTCTATTTTATAAAGAGAAGATAAATTCTTCATAGCTTGTCTCCTTTTCATTTAAAATATTTTGTAGATACTCTTGGGATGCATTTATTCCAGAACTTTTCTCAATTTGTAGTAATTTTGCATAAAGTTCAGAGATGGTAGTAATTGCCGCAGGAGTCGGTTTTGTACGCACTGAGAAATAGCCGATAATCTTATCATTTTTATCAAAAGAGGGAGTAACGTTAGCAAGTACCCAGTAAAAAGAACCATCTTTACAGAGGTTTTTTACATAGGCATGAATCTCTTTACCCGCTTGAATTCTCTCCCATAAAAGTTTAAAGACAACTTTTGGCATATCAGGATGACGCACAATGTTGTGCGGCTTTCCTAAAAGTTCTTCCTCTTCATAGCCACTTATTTCTATAAATATTTCATTACAGTAAGTAATATTACTTTTTGTATCGGTTTTAGATACGATGATCTCATCATCACCAAAGCTTTTTTCACGGTTTATCGGATGTGGTCGTGACATGATATTTATTCCTATTTAAAATGACGGAATTCTAGCACAATATGAGTTAATTTATGATAGAATACTCTCTATTAATAATTTAAGAAGGTGGCAAATATGACTAGAGAGATGGGTGAAAATGACTTCAT
>JALWON010000013.1 GCA_027083475.1 Sulfurimonas sp. | reverse complement strand
AAACAGACTAATTTGTGTCGTTCAAAAGTTTGTGATTTTTGTAATTTTTTAAAGGCTCGAAAAATTGGCAATCAGTTATATAACATCATGTTAAATTTACATGATAAGGGCTATGAGTTTTCATTCCTTACATTGTCAGCAAAAAACTGCGATATTGATAGCCTTGATGATGAAATTAAATACCTCAATAAGTCTTGGAATAAGTTAAGACAAAAGAAATTTTTTAAGCCTTTTGAGTACTGGTTTAAAGCTCTTGAATTCACTTATAACGAAAAAGAAAAGAGCTTTAATCCTCATTTTCATATAATTCTTGCATATATTCCTACAGGTTATTTTAAGACATCTCGATATGTATCTCAGGAAGAATGGGTTAGTGAGTGGCAACACTCTCTTAAATGTGATTACCCACCAACTGCAAATATCAAAAAAATAAAGCCGAAGAATAAAACGACAAATTCAATAATATCAGCTGTTGCAGAGGTTTCCAAATATCCCTTTAAATCTTGCAATGTGTCAAAGTTATCTGATGAGCAATTCAATGATGTCTTTTTTAGACAGCTTAAAAACACTAGATTTTTTACAACATCCAGGAACATTAAAATTAATGATGATATAGAGAAAGAAGAGTATATAAATCAAGAAACATATAGGCTTTTAGATATAGAAATATACAAGCATTTTTCTAGAAAGTACAACATAATTAAGACTATTAAAAATGAAACAGTTTTACCTTTTCGGTGATTTTTCTGAACCCATTTAATTTTGAAATATCCATGAAAAAGGACCCCCATGCCCCTCGAGTGCTTAGTGTTAATGTCGTCAGTTGCAAGGCAATTGCAATCTCTTACGAGTTAAGACGACGTGTATGACATGACACAATCCAATTTCATTTCGCTAGCTGTAATTTGTTTATCTAATATTTTTTTTCTTAAGTTTTTTAGCTGAAATGTTATTAGTTATATTTTTTTCACATGACCAATCTATCCGTAGATAATTGGCGTACTTGATGGGACTAACTATGTTAGCCAACTTAATGGATTACCCTAAAGGTAACGTGCTTGATGGGACTAACTATGTTAGTCAACTTAATGGATTACCCTAAAGGTAACGTGCTTGATGGGCTAAAATCAGATTCTCATCTGGCGGGTCATGAATCCGCGTATTAGTCATGAATATCAAAAGACTACTCAAAGTAGTTTCAGGTTGAAAACCGTCATCAGTTTTGATCAATGAAATTATTTCAAAACTGATGCTAAAAATCAAATATTTTTCAGGCTAAAATCGCCCCGTCAAATTAATGACTGCTCCGGGCAGTCATTTATCAAGCCGTATTTTAAGCCCTATCCTTCCTAAAGAAAGGTGATTATGAAAGGCTTTGAGGACTTTCGCAAAATCGGGGATACGCTGGGAGGATTCCCCTGCGTAACTGTCCAATAACAGTTACGCAGGGGAATTCTCAAACTAAAATCGCTTTTAAGGCGATTTTAGAGCCGTTTTTGATTTCAGTGCAAAAATGTACGCCGAAGCGCAAAAACGCTTAAAACTGCTCAATACTGCTTCATTATGGATGCAAATTGAAGTGTTAGCCGTCTGCAAGACTATTAGCCTCGATGATTTGCCGAATGTCAAAAAGTGATAATGCAGTCAAAATAGATTGTTGAAGCCCTCAAAAACAACCTGCTCTTTTCTAGCCTAAGAAACTTGAAACTTTCAAAAGATGGGAATGAGCGGAGCGAACATTTTTGTAAATGGCTCAATATGCATTGAACTGCGTTCAAAACAAATTGAGTTGTTTCTCTGCTAAAAATAGTCGCTAACCGCTAGACAATTTTCAGCAGAGAAATGCGGTAGTAAATCATGAATTTGGGTTTTCTAAAATGAGCGGAGCGAAAACAAAAAAAAGGGTTATTTTGGGTTGGTAAATTCTCTACCTTTTTATTTAGTTTTTGGTATACAAGTCTTTGACTTGATACATAACGAAATAATTACTAGATTATTATTATTGATTAGGTATAAAAAAAGCCCTATAATTTCAGTTGCAAGACATCAAAAACAGGGCTTAATTTATGTCAAATGATATTACTGATTTACACAAAAAACAAGAGTTATTTAAAAAATTCTCAAAGCTTAAAAACTCAAGCAAGCTAGTTTCTAAAAGGGTTTTTAATGATAAACAAAAAAACAGAATTAATTCTTGTGCTGATTTTTTGCTTCTTGAGAGATGGCAAAGTAAATTTGATTTGAACGATATAAAGAGAAGAGTCAAACAGACTAATTTGTGTCGTTCAAAAGTTTGTGATTTTTGTAATTTTTTAAAGGCTCGAAAAATTGGCAATCAGTTATATAACATCATGTTAAATTTACATGATAAGGGCTATGAGTTTTCATTCC
>JALWON010000012.1 GCA_027083475.1 Sulfurimonas sp. | reverse complement strand
GCTCTTTAAAATTGGCGCACCCGTACTCTTTACAAGAAATGCATGGAACTACTTTAATGGTGAGCGCGGCATCGTCATTAATGCCGATGAGAGCTATATTTATGTGCAAAAGAGTGACGCTAAGGTGCTAAAACTCGAACGTGTCGCGCAGAGTAAAACGCAATGGAAGGAAAAAACCATTAAGGGGAAAAAAGAGATGGTGGAAGAGGAGCTTTTTACGCTCTATCAGTACCCTATAAAGCTTGCATTTGCCATTACCATTCATAAATCACAGGGAATGAGCATCGAAGATTTGATAATCGAGACAAACGAGATATTTGCCCCTTCACAGTTCTATGTGGCACTCTCTCGTTCAAGCAACCCTACAAGACTCACGCTCATTGCACCCAAAAAACAGTGGTATGCGTTGGCATTTGTAAATAAAAAGGCAATGGAATTTGTGGAGGCGGATAAAGCATGCTAAAGAGAGAAGAGAGTGGCGTACTCTTTATGCTTGCTTCGGCGCTTATTTCAGCACTCAATGGTGCCATCACAAAGATACTTGCAGACGATATTTCTGCTTTGGAAATTGTCTTTTTTAGAAATCTTTTTGGGATATTTCTCATTTTGTATGCACTTAAACATACACCTCCAAAGCTCATAGGCAGAAAGTTTCACTTACTCTTTTTACGAGGTTTTTTGGGGTTTAGTGCGATGATACTTTTCTTTTATACCATCACGGTCATTCCGCTTGGTGAAGCCATTACACTGAATAAAACCTCGCCCTTTTTTGTTACAATCTTGGCATTTTTTCTTTTAAAGGAGCGTTTGAGCAGGCGGGTACTCTTTGCGCTGCTTATCGGTTTTAGCGGTACGGTACTTATTACCAAACCTTTTGGTATGGATTTCTCCTATGCACACTTTTTGGGTGTACTTGGCGGTTTTTTTGCAGCAGCTGCATATACGACGATAAAGAAGATAAAAGATATATATGACTCACGGGTGATAGTCCTCTCTTTTGTGGGAGTAGGTGCATTTTTGCCAGCACTGCTTTTTCTTGTTGCCCCATTTGTGCAGGCACCTGCAGCGCTTGGTTTTTTATTTCCTGCGTTTGTGTTGCCTGAGGGCTTAAAAATATGGACGCTTATTGTACTCATGGGTCTCATTTCAACACTTTCACAATGGCTGCTCACCAAAGCCTACAGTGCGAAGAACCTGAGTGTTATCGGGGTGGTAAGTTACACAAACATACCCTTTGCCATCGGCTTTGGCTGGATGCTTGGAGATGCTTTTCCTGATATTATGAGCTTTGTAGGAATATCCTTAATTGTAACAGGTGGCGTGCTTGTGAGTAGAAAATGATGATGCTTAAGTATCATTGTTATATAATAAGATTTATTATTTAAGAAATGTAGGAGAGCAGCGCAGTGTCGCAGAGTCATAAGAATATAGAGATCTCTATTAACGACTTACCTGAATGTGTAGTGATATACAAGTATGTAGATGGAGATTTTATTTTTGTTGACTATAATGAACGGGCGAAAAATGCTGATGGACTCTCCCCTAGAATCATTGGAAAAAAGATTACAGAAATCTTTGATAAAGAGCTTGATGATGCACTTTTAGAGAAGCTGTTCTGCGTCTACTCTTTTGGTGAGACACAGAAACTTGAGATAAAACAGTATAAGAACGGCGGGGTGAAGTTTTGGCGTTTTTACACTATAAAAAAGTTGAAAAATGGTGAAATCATTCTCTTCTACCAAGATAAAAACCGCGAACTCATCAATAAACTCCATCATATTAAAGAACAGAACAAACACTTTAAAAATGCACTTGTAAAACTTGCCCAGATAGAGTCTGATAAGATAGAGAAAACCTATAAAAAAATACTCAAGATCGTCACCAACTCTTTGTCTGTGCAACGCTCCAGCATATGGCTTTATAAACAGGAAGAGGGGAAGATCGAGTGTGTCGGGCTCTATGCGAAAAAAGAGAAGAGGTTTACACAAGATACAAATATAGTCATAGATATTCCCAGAGAGTGCATTGAGAAATTTGAGGCAAAAATTCCTGTTTTACTCGATGGTAATGACAAAGAGAACTTGATATGTCAGGCATTTAAAAAATATATGAACCTCTCTCAGACCGCTTCTTTTTTACTGACTCCTTTACTAACCGACGGAGAGCTCATAGGAGTCATGGTCAATGCATCAAAGCGCTCTGCAAAGAGGTGGAGTAAAAATGAGATAGATTTTTCTGTTGCGGTTGCGAGCAGTATCTCTTTAAATATTGAGGTGCAAAAGCGTAAGGAGAGCGAGGCAAAGTTCAATAATATAGCAGAAGTGAGTCAAATAGGCTTTTTCATCTATAAAGAGTATTTTGTTTATGTGAACAAAGCCTTTGAAACGATGACAGGCT
>JALWON010000011.1 GCA_027083475.1 Sulfurimonas sp. | reverse complement strand
GATGATAAGTGACTAACATAATTTTATGCGGAGGAAGTGGCACAAGACTATGGCCGATAAGCAGAACACTTATGCCAAAACAATTTGTAAAACTGTTTGATGATAAGTCCCTTTTTCAACTAACGGTTGAGAGAAATTCTAAAATATGCGACTCTCAATTTATAGTATCCAATACCGAGCAGTATTTTTTAGCACTCGATCAATTAGAAGAACTAAGCCAAACCAATAATAAATATTTACTTGAACCTATAGGAAGAAATACTGCTCCTGCTATTGCACTTGCATGTATGGCACTAGATAAAGATGAACTAGTTTCAGTAACACCATCAGATCACTTAATAAAAGATGAGCATGGATATGAAAAAGTATTGCAAAAAGCAAAAGAGTTAGCAGAAGAAGACAGTCTTGTGACATTTGGTATTACGCCAAGTTTTGCTGAAACAGGATTTGGGTACATTCAGGCAAAGCCTGAAAATGATGAATGTTTAATTTTTAATGTTGAATTATTTCATGAAAAACCAAACTTAGAAATAGCAGAGCAATATTTAGAAGAAAATTCATTATTAAACATTCAAAATTTACCATTAAAATACTATTGGAACTCTGGAATGTTTTGTTTTAAAGCAGGAGTATTTTTAGATGAGCTTAAAAAATACTCACCTAAAATCTATGAATCAAGTAAAATAGCATTTGACAATAAAAAAATTCAAAATTCAACATTAAGAATTCAATACTCTCATATGGAAGCTATTCCAGATGAGTCTATAGATTACGCAGTAATGGAAAAATCACAAAAAGTAAAAGTTGTTCCATCCGACATTGAATGGTCTGATGTAGGAAGTTTTGATGCACTTGCCAAAGAGTTGCCTAATGATGAAAACAATAACTTGATTCTTTCAGACAAATTGGTAGAAACTATTGATATACAAGATAGCATAATTGTCGATACCGGTGATGCGCTTTTAGTGGCAAAAAAAGGCTCTTCACAAAAGGTAAAAGAGATAGTTCAAAGCTTAAAACAGCAAAAATCGGAACTTCCAAATATTCACTTAACAGGACATAGACCGTGGGGAACTTATACAATACTTGAGGATGCAAATGGGTATAAAATAAAACGCATAGAAGTAAAACCTAGTAAAAGACTCTCATTGCAAAGACACAAGCATAGAAATGAGCACTGGATAGTAGTTTCAGGTAAAGCAACTGTAACTATCAACGAAGATACATTTACATTAAATGAAAATGAGTCGACCTACATAAAAGCAGGCGATATTCACAGGCTTTTAAATGATACTACTGAGCCATTGGTTATAATAGAAGCACAAGTTGGAAGCTATACAGGTGAAGATGATATAGAGAGACTAGATGATGATTTTAAAAGGAGTTAAGTAAATGGCAGAGAAAAAAGTAGCACTTATTACAGGAATAACAGGACAAGATGGAAGCTATTTAGCAGAATTTTTACTAAAAAAAGGGTATATAGTCCATGGTATCAAGCGCCGTACTTCACTTTTTAACACTGACCGAATAGACCACCTTTATCAAGATCCACATGTAGAGAATAGAAACTTTATCCTTCACTATGGCGAGATGACAGACTCTATGAACCTTACACGCATTATAGAAGAGTGCCAACCTGATGAGATATATAACCTTGCTGCTATGAGTCATGTTGCGGTAAGCTTTGAAACGCCAGAGTATGTGGCAAATGCAGATGGAACAGGAACGCTGAGGATACTTGAAGCAGTTAAGCTTTTAGGACTAACCAAGAAAACAAGAATCTACCAAGCATCAACAAGTGAACTTTTTGGCAAAGTCCAAGAAACACCACAGAATGAAAAAACACCTTTTTATCCAAGAAGTCCTTATGCTGTAGCTAAAATGTACGCATACTGGATAACAGTAAACTACCGTGAAGCCTATGATATGTTTGCGTGTAATGGCATCCTTTTTAATCACGAATCCCCTGTAAGAGGTGAGACATTTGTAACAAGAAAAATCACGCGTGCAGCTAGTAAAATAGCATTGGGTTTACAAGATAAACTTTACCTTGGCAACTTAGATGCAAAACGCGACTGGGGACATGCAAAAGATTATGTGAGAATGATGTGGATGATTCTTCAGGCAGATGAAGCAGAAGACTGGGTGATAGCAACAGGGCAAACAACCGCAGTGCGTGACTTTGTAAAAATGTCTTTCGCATACGCAGGAATAGTGTTAGAGTTCAAAGGTGAAGGCATAGATGAAAAAGGCACTATCGCCTCTATAGATAACAAAAGACTTCAAGAACTTGGCATTGATAACGCTGAGCTAAAAGTAGGACAAGAAGTTGTAGCAGTTGACTCAAAATACTTTAGACCAACAGAAGTAGACTTACTCTTAGGTGACCCAACAAAAGCAGA
>JALWON010000010.1 GCA_027083475.1 Sulfurimonas sp. | reverse complement strand
CATTTAAACAATTCAGCTATAATTCCACCAATGAAAAAGAAACCAGAATTCAGAGTAGAATCTCCTTATCAACCAGCAGGTGATCAGCCTAAAGCTATAGAAGTTTTGAGTAAAAGCATCCTTGATGGCAATCGTTATCAGACCTTAGAAGGTGTAACAGGTAGTGGGAAAATGCACACTATGGCGCGGGTTATAGAGAATGTGAAGATGCCTACTATTATTATGACGCATAACAAAACTTTAGCGGCTCAGTTGTATTCAGAGTTTCGTCAGTTCTTTCCTCATAATCATGTTGAGTATTTTGTTTCGTATTATGATTATTATCAGCCGGAGGCTTACATCCACTCTAGGTTAGCTGCTTAATTCTCAGTCAAAGCCTTTAATACTGTGCTTTTGAGAGTCTTTTAGAAAGTGCCTGTTAAATGTTTCGGCAGCTTATTAACAGCCACATATAAAGTTAGTTATATTGTTGTAAAACAGTTTTAGATATAATTTATAAAAATAAGTAAGGATTGATTATGACTATGCCAATAAATTTACATCCTCAATATATTACAGATGATACTGGTGAAAAAGTTTCTGTTGTAATTGATATGCAAGAGTTTGAAAATATGCTAGAAGATATAGAAGACTTAACTGCTATTGCAGATAGGAAAGATGAAGAAACCACTACACATGAAAATTTTTTGCAAGAGCTAAAAACTGATGGCATCCTATAGTATTGAGTGGAAAGGCTCTGCTAAAAAAGAACTACGAAAGATTGATAAAAAAGAGATACCAAAAATCATAGAAGCAGTTGAAAACCTAGCTTCAAATCCTCATCCAGCAAATCATAAAAAGTTATTAGGTACTGAACATAACTTTAGAATTAGAGTTGGAAATTACAGAGTCGTCTATTTTCTAGAAGACGATAAACTTTTGATTGAAATAATTAGAGTTAGACATAGGAAAAATGCATATTCAGCTACTTAAAAATAGATACCCATATAGAATAATTGTGACAATTTTTAGGGCTACTTTTTAGTGGTTTTTAGAGGTGCTCTACTTATAAATTCATTTTCAAAGTATAAATAAAAGCAGATTGATATGCTTCAAATCCTAATTTATACTCTGCATATCTGTATTACATACCTGTTGTAAATTTTTTATTTATATGCCACCATGCAGAGATTGCACCGTTTACACCATAACTTTTGCTATCTCCTATTTTTGTACCATTACTCAATTGATAATGTTCTTTATCTCTTGAAAATTCTATTTCATGCCATTGAAACAGTGAAAATTTCTCTCCAAAGCTTACACATCGAATAATTGCTTATCATATGAGACCAATTTATAACGAAATGTTTAACGAGGGATTAGAAGATGATGATGCTCAGAATCGAGTTGTAAATCACACTCTCAGACATACATTTGCAAGTCACTTAGCGATTAATCAAGTTCCATTATTTGAAATACAGAAACTGATGAATCACAAAGATATCAATATGACTCTGCGGTATATGAAGTTAGCTGAGGCTAATAAGGTTTCGGCGGTTGAGGGGATTTATTGAAAATTGGTTATAATTAGTACATTAATTATTAAGGCTACAACATGACTTTACATTTAAATGCATCTGAGAGTGTATCTCAAAAAATATTATCCTTTTTAGACTCTTTAACTCGTCAAGGTGAGTCGGTTGAGATTATAGATGACTCACTTTACAAATATGAAAAATCTGGTATTTCCAAGGGATTAGACCAAATCCAGAATGGCGAATATTCATCTGCGGAAGATTTACTAACAGAGTTAAAGAAATAATCTCCATGAGAATAAACTTTTTCTCGGCAGCCATATCACAGCCACATCTCTCAAAAACCAGCATTATCTCATCCATTTAAGCAATTCAGCTATAATTGCGGCAATGAAAAAGAAACCAGAATTTAAAGTAGAATCTCCTTATCAACCAGCAGGTGATCAGCCTAAAGCTATAGAAGTTTTGAGTAAAAGTATCCTTGATGGCAATCGTTATCAGACCTTAGAAGGTGTTACAGGGAGCGGGAAAACGCACACTATGGCGCGGGTTATAGAGAATGTGAAGATGCCTACTATCATTATGACGCATAACAAAACTTTAGCGGCTCAGCTCTATAGTGAGTTTCGTCAGTTCTTTCCTCATAATCATGTTGAGTATTTTGTTTCGTATTATGATTATTATCAGCCGGAGGCTTACATCCCTCGTCAAGATTTGTTTATAGAAAAAGATAGTGCTATTAATGATGAGCTAGAGCGGATGAGACTCTCTTCTACAGCAAATCTGCTCTCTTATGATGATGTGATTGTCATTGCTTCCGTTTCTGCAAACTATGGACTTGGTGACCCTGAGGAGTATCTTAATATGGTGCAGGCTTTAGCTGTGGGCGA
>JALWON010000009.1 GCA_027083475.1 Sulfurimonas sp. | reverse complement strand
AAAGGAAAAAGATGAAAACAAGTTTAATAATAATGTTAACAATTACAATGTGTACAGGTTTATTTGCAGTAAGTGCATACCAAAAAGATGAGAGACTTTGCAAAATATTTCAAGAAAAAGCAATCTCTTACAAAAAAACAATGCGTAATGATGCATATGCACAAGCAACATTACAAAATTATGAAAACAAAACAAAATTGTTTTGTAAATAACATCTGAATCATCAAGTCTAAAAACTTGATGATTTTCTCTTCTCTAGATATTCTCTCTTTTTTTTAACTTTCTTTGATATACTTTTATAACTATTTAACTAAAATATAGGATTTTTTTTGCAATATACAAACGAAGAATTAAAACAAAAAATATATGAATTAAAAGAAAAACTGAGTGTAACGATTGTTTCTCACTTTTATCAACGTGATGAAGTGTTTGAGATAGCTGATATTACAGGTGACTCTTTAGAACTTGCCATCAAAACAAGAGATGATGATGCAGAGTTTGTTCTCTTCTGTGGTGTTGCTTTTATGGGGCAAAGTGTCAAAGTACTTTCTCCCCATAAACGAGTCGTAATGCCAAAACTTGCATGTTGTGCAATGGCAAAAATGATAGATGGTATTTATTATGATGATTCTGTGAAGTTTTTAGAAGAGAATGGGGTGAGTAGAGAAAATATTTTGCCTATTACATATATAAACTCGAATGCAGATGTCAAAGCAAAAGTAGGTGAGATGGGTGGTATGGTTTGTACGAGTTCCAATGCAAAGCGTATCATTACAACTGCTCTTGGTGAAGGTAAGAAAATACTGTTTGTCCCCGATAGATGTTTAGGACAAAATATTGCTAATCAAATGGGACTTCAATCAATGGTCGTAGGTGATGGAAGCGATCCAAAAGAAGCAGATATTATCTGTTATGATGGTTTTTGTTCTGTGCACCAACTCTTTACACTTGAAGATATAGCATTTTATAGAGAAAAATTCCCAGGTATTTTAATAGCGGTGCATCCTGAATGTGACCCTGAAATTTGTGATGCAAGTGACTTTGTAGGTTCAACTTCTCAGTTGATACAATTTATAAAAGAGTTACCACAAGAGCAAAAAGTCGCTGTTGGAACAGAGTTTAACATGGTAAATCGTTTGCGTGAGAAAAATACTTATATTTTAAGTTCTACCAAACCAGAATGTCCAACAATGAATGAAACAACTTTGGAGGATGTCTATTTAACATTGAAGTCTATTGATGAAGGTACACCAATGAATGAAGTTTTTGTTGATGAAAGTACACAAAAATGGGCAAAAATTGCCTTAGAAAGAATGTTAGCCCTATGATAAAAAAATTTGTACAAGAGGCTTTAGCTGAAGATGTCGGCCGTGGTGATTTATATGCCTTAGTGGAAGATTCTGTCGCTTCAAGTGCAAAAATTATTGCTAAAAGTGAAGGGGTTGTTGCTGGGGTACACTACATTGATGTCCTTGCACAATTAGAAAATATTACTATAAAATGGCTCAAAAAAGATGGTGAAAGTTTTGTTTTTGGTGAAATACTCGCAACGATACAAGCAGACTCTCATAGTTTATTGCGGTGTGAGAGAACTATTCTTGACATTCTTTTACATGCAAGCTCCATTGCAACTTTAACGAGAAAATATGTTGATGTCATAAAGCCGTATGGTGTTAAACTTTTAGATACAAGAAAAACAAGACCAAATTTACGTGTTTTTGAGAAGTATGCGACACGTACAGGGGGTGCAGTGAATCATAGAATGGGACTTGATGATAGTTTAATGATTAAAGACACCCACCTTAAAACGATTAAAAATCTTAAAAAGTATATTGTCAATGCAAGAAAAAAAATCCCTTTTACAGCAAAAATTGAGGTTGAAGCAGAAACTTTTGCGATAGCCAAAGAGGCAATGCAGGCACATTGTGACATTGTAATGTGTGATAACATGTCAGTAGAACAGATACAAGAAGTTGTTGCATATCGAAATGAAAAATATCCTCATATTTTACTTGAGGCAAGTGGTAATATCTCTTTACAAACGATAGAACCTTATGCTGCAACGGGGGTAGATGCCATTAGTTCGGGTGCTTTAATTCATCAAGCAAATTGGATTGACTTATCGATGAAATTGGATTAAGGTCATAATATATGGCTGATGATGCAGAAAAGACAGAAGAACCCACCCCCAAGAAGATTGAAGATGCCCGAAAAGAGGGTAATGTTCCAAAATCACAAGATGCCTCAGGAGTTATTACTCTTTTTGTAGCGATTTTAGCTGTTTTGATGCTTTTTCCTTTTATGGTGACTCATGTACTTTTACTTATGAAGTACTATTTTTCTCTTATTGGGACCCCACTCGATCAACTTTTTATGGTAGATATTGCCATCGTTACCATTAAAGAGT
>JALWON010000008.1 GCA_027083475.1 Sulfurimonas sp. | reverse complement strand
CTATTTACTTCTTTCTCCTTACTCCATTAACTGATATTGCATTGTATCACGGTAAATCAGAACTAAGCCAGGAACACAAATTGCTTAAGTTTCATAAAAATATAAGATGAGAGTAAAAGATGATATATTTATTAGATAAATTTAGAGAGTTACCAGATTATAGAAAGTGTAAACAACTAAAATTTAATGTAGGGGAGATACTTTTTATGTCTCTTCTTGCAACACTAAGTGGTGCAAATGGATATGCAGATATGGAAGCTTGGATAAAAACTAAAAAGAGAGAATTACAAAAGTTTTTAGGACATCCATTTATAGCTCCAGCTGATAATACAATCAGAAATGTATTTCTAAATATTAATACAGAAAAACTAGATGCTATATTTGAAGATTGGGCTCACTCTACTACAGATAAAACAACATCACAAATAAAAATAGTAGCATCAGATGGTAAAACAATGAGAGGCTCAAATAATAAAATCAGAAGTGAAAAAGCAAGACATATTGTATCTCTCTTTTTAACAGAAGAGAAAATAACACTTGCACAAACACAAGTAGATGATAAGAGCAATGAGATACCAGCATTATTGACACTTCTTGAGTCTTTAAAGCTCACAAACTGTGTAATCACAGTAGATGCACTCCATACTCAAAAAAACTCTACAGAAGATTATAAAGAAGCAGCATAGCTTTGTAGCACAGGTAAAAGCAAATCAAAAAGAGCTTTTAAAATGGGTAGAATTTAATACTACACAATCTGATGCTATTGATAAATACTCAACATATGATCATAACACTCATGGCAGATATGAAGAGAGACATATATCTGTTTACGATGATTTATATCAAATTGATAAAGAGTGGCCAATGGTAAAAAGATTTGCTAAAGTAACTGCAACTATTACAAAGTTTGGTAAAGTTACCACTGAAACAAGATGGTATATTTCCAACCTTACAGAGAGTGCAGAATCATTTTTACATATCATTCGCAGTCATTGGAAAATAGAAAATTCACTTCACTATGTGAAAGATGTAGCTTATCAAGAAGACTTTGATAGAACTAGGACTAAACAAATTCCTTATGTCAAAACAACTCTCAGAAATTATGCAATAAATTTGCAAAGCTTGAATAAAATTACAAATAAAACTCAATCCAGAAAACTTTTTGCTTGGGGTGCAATAGATGTATTTAGTTTAAAAAGTTATTAGTTTTGATTTACCGTGAAGATTTGTTCACTTTATACCCTATCCCACGTACATTTTGTATAAACTCTTTTGTGCCTAATTTTTTACGTAGATTTTTTATATGGACATCTACTAAGTTACTATGTTTCACATTATAGTTATCTTTGTTTATATGTTCACTCAGTTGATAACGGGTTAAGACCTGATTTGGGTTTTGCATAAAGAGTTCTAAGAGGTCAAACTCTGCAGCTGTGAGTTGTACTGCAAGTTCTTCTACAAAAACAGTGCGGCTCACTAAATCAAGCCGTACAGGAGCGATAGTTAAAGAAGAGACTTTTTGTGAACTCTCACGGCGTAGTAAGGCGCGCATTCGTGCTAAGAGTTCGACAGAGGAGTAAGGCTTACACAGATAATCATCTGCTCCACTATCTAAAACCGCTACCCTATCATCAATGGCAGCATTCGCTGAGAGCATTAAGACAGGAGTCTCAATCTCCAAATCTCGTAACTCTTTTAAAAGAGTCAGCCCATCCCCATCTCCCAAATTCCAATCAAGTAGTATAAGCAAATACGCATTTTTATCAATATACTCTTGTGCTTCTTTGTATCCAAAAGCGATATCGCAACTATATTTTTCACTCTTTAAAAGTTGGGCTAACTGTTTTGCTGTCATAGTATCATCTTCTACGATTAAAATATTCATAACATTCCTTCTAAATCTTCAAGTGGGGCAGAGAGAAGTCCTCTAAACTGTGTTTTATTAAAAGTTTGTTGGCGTTTAGCAAGCTGAGCAGTATGTGTGATTATATTTTCAAGCATCTGTTCTTGTGTTACTTTAGCATCCAAATACTCTAGGACTTCCACTATCCCAATAGCCCCCATAGCATGTGGTAAACGAGTATATTTTTGCTCTAAGTAACTAACCTCATCGACTAAACCTTTATCATACATTTTGTATGTACGCGTTCGAATCCTCTCACGTAAAACATCACGACTCACTTCTATGTTGTAAATCGGCAAATCTTCAATAATTTTTTGTGGCGGATTCGCTAAAAACCACTCTGTAGGACTCATCTGAGATGCCTCATAAATGAGTAAAACTTTTTCTATTCTATAGCTATCATTTGGAGCAATTTTTTGCATATATTCTGCATCTATCTCTGATAAATCTTTATAAGTTTGTTCTAAATTTTTGAGTCTATTTTGCACTCTTTTTTGTATATCAG
>JALWON010000007.1 GCA_027083475.1 Sulfurimonas sp. | reverse complement strand
AAATATGAGTGTGGAGGATAATATAATGCTCCCCTTAGTTCCTCTAAATTTCACTTTTAAAGAGCTTAGGATAAGGCTAGATGAGGTTATGGAAATGTTTCATATCTCACATAAAAGAAGAGAGTTAGTAAAAAACCTCTCAGGTGGTGAACAGCAAAGAGTAGCCATAGCCAGAGCAAATATAAATAGACCCAAAATTATACTAGCAGATGAACCAACGGCAAATTTGGATGAGAGATTGTCTTTGCATTTTATAGAGATTATAAAGGAGTTAAAAGCTTTAAATAAGACGATTATTATTGCAACTCATGATTCTATATTTTTTGATTTGGAAGTAACATTTTGTATATCATCTGAAAACTTTATGATACTTGCTCTATATGCAAGTAAAAGTGAAAAGATTTGAAAGTACATAGTTTGCATGTGCGGCAAAAGTCTATTTTTGCCATACCAACTTCCTGTCAATGCAACAAAAGAGTATCGACTTATGCCAAAAAGTGTTCCCAACTCTATCCATCTCGCATAGCTTGACTCTTCTATAAGCTTTTTTGCCATGAATTTATTTTGGCATGTTTTACTATCTCCATCAACAAAAAGATATTTATACCACCAATCGTCAGATGTATAGGAATATGTTTCTTTTTCATTAAGAGTTTGAAGAGAGTGGGAGAGTGCATCACTATTGTACTGAGATATAACAAACATTCTATCATCTATAACAGGCTTGATATTTTTAAAATTATCAAAATTATATTCAAGAAGTTCTTGAACAAATATTGGCATAAGAGACAATTGATTGTCTTGTAAGCTTGTAACTTTATCAAAACGTGTAAAGTCTTCCTTATACTCTTTATCATCTATACTAAGAGTAAGGGTATATGCTAATACAGAATCTTTTGTTTCTACTGTAAAATTTTTTCCTAAAAACTGTGGGTAAATGCGTCTTCCAAAATCATTGATAGCCAAAATATCATTTTGATTATAATATCTTGTATTTTTGAAATTAAAGGCAAGAATGGCAACATTCGTATTAAAAATACGTAAAGATAAACCATCAAGATCTAGTACAAAAGTACCTTTTTTGGATTCTATACAGTAGCTTCCTTCTTCGTACTCATAATCATAATATTTTGAGATAGCTGCTTCATCACATTTTTTACCAAAAAGTGCATCTTGCACATGCTTGTAAAAATAAATATATTCATTGTACTCTTTTGTTGTTTTGAGCTGAAAATTTTTACACTTCCAAGGCTCTTTTTCTTTAAATTTTCCCTCAAAAACAAAGGGGAGCATAAAGGTATGATAACTATATGCTATTTCTTCTTTTTGCATCTATTGAAACTCCTTCACCAAATTTTGTATTGCATCACACGATAATATGTTTGCCTTTATTCCTACAAATCCATACTCACCACCACCATAATAAATAGCATTTATCATTATATTATGTTCTTGTAAAAAAGACAATATTTTTTCTTTTTTGTAAAAGTAAAAAAGTATACTACTATTATTATAGATAAGATATTTTTTATATTTCATATAAGCAAAATCACTAAGAGCCACAAAACTATTCATTTGTGTATAAATCATGTTTGAAACACTATTTTGCACTAGATTGTGTGCTTCTTTTTCATCTTCTTTCGTGACACCAAGAATTTTTCTCTCTCTTTGACGAATATGCACAATTTCTTCTTCACTTGCCCCTATCGCTTGCATACCAACTATATAACGACTATCATTCGCTGCTATAATTTTTTGTTCGCGGGAAAGTTTAATGCCTAAAATTTTAGCCACCTGTTCAAGAGAAGAATCTTTATAATCATTTTCTCCATGATGATCAATTTCAATATAATTATTTGGCACTGCAACATCTCTATTGAGTTCAATTCCATAGATTTTTTTATACTTTTGCGCATTATTTATAATATTTTGATAAGCACTCAATTCCGCACCCCACGAAAGTTTTTTATCAAAGTAGTAGATATTATTACTCTCTAAAAGTTGTTTGATTGTGAACATTTCTAAATCTTGACCACCAAGTAAAAAAACTGTTTTCATTCTCTTCCTATTTTTTCGTTCATACTATTATAACGGCGTTAGGCGACTGCCTCAGTTCGTTTGAATTTTTTCAATATAGACTTTGAGTTCGTTCAAAAGTTTTTCTCTATACCTTTGTGGTTCTATCACTTCAATATGTGGTAGCCAAGACTTTATAATGTTGTCTATATCTTCATCATGACTCACTTCAAAGCTAACAGTGAGAGAGCCATCTTTATGTTCTTGTTCTATTGTTTGTGATTGTAAAAAGTCACGGTTTTTGAAATATATAGCAATTACAGAATAGACTTTGATGACGACACGAAAAGAGTTCCCATCTTCAAAAAAAGCAGAATGAGCATGTTCAAGAACACTCTCTATATAACTGTTTGGAGTTTTATGATATTTACCAGTATGATTTATCTTTTGTATATGAGAGAGTTGAAAGGTTTTTACTTTTTGAAGTTCTCTATCTTTAGCAAAAAGATACCAAAAGCCATCAAAAGCTGCTATCTTATAGACCTCAAGTTCTTTTGTTGCATTTGTAAAAATAATCTCTACAATCTCTTTGTCATTTATGATAGCTTCAAGTCGAGAGATAAGTGGTGAATCAATATCGATATCTTCAAGGTCGTTTTGTTTTATATAATAAGGACTATACAATTTTTTATTGATAATTTTTTTATAGATGTTATTTTTGATTTTATCTATGTCATCAACATCCTCAAATTGTGAAAGAGCAAGATTGAGAAATATAATTTCATCATTACTCAGTGAGGTTTTACCTAATGAAAAGCCAGAAGTAAACATATATCTATGATCATTTGTTTTTACAATAGGATAATAGTAAAGCCTCTCCCTAATATCTTTTTGAATAGTCCTCACAGTGACACCATACTCTTGTGCGAGTTCTTTGGATGTCGGTCTATCGCCATTATCAAGCTTCGTTAAAACTCCTATTAATCTCGAAAGGGTCTTATCATAATCTTTTTTACTCATGTTGCACCATTATATAATTTTAAATATATAGTTTACTATCATAAGATTAAACTAAATACACGTTTTAAGGGGATTTTCGTTATAATTAACATAAAAGAAGAGAGTCTGTTTTGATTTTAGTTTCTGTTGTAGGGGATTTTTACTCCTCAGTGTTGCCTCTTTTTTATGAGTTTAAAGATAAAATATCTACACATATCGTTATTCATGATGATTACAGGAGTGACATTGTCGCTGCACAAAAGATTATAAATGGAACACTTGCCTTTACAAAAAAATATGATTTAAGCATCAAATCCTTTGTTATAAAAATGGATGAAGATAGTTTCAAAGCTGCTTCACAAGTGAATGCACTTGTTGCAAAACATGTAACGAAGTATGAATACCTCTACATAAACATAACAGATGGTTTAGCAAATGTTGGCACACTGCTCTCTAGTGAGTTTAGACCAAAAGGTGCAAATATCATCACTTATGATAGATACGACAATGAGTATAACCTTCTAACAAAATATTCTATGAAAACATATAAAGTACAAAATTCTATCCCCATCAAAGATCACTTTTTACTTAAAAACATAGAAGTTGTCTCCACTCAAAGTAGTGACTTTGCACTGAAACACAAGAAGGCACTTCATCTCTTTTTTGAGAAGTATGAAGCTGATAAGTACCTATACAAACAAGACCCAGAAGCTAGGAATGCCCTTGTTAAAATGCAAACAGGATTTTTGTATGAGTATTACATTTACAACCTGATTAAAGAGCTTCATTTTGATGATATTTTACTTGGTGTCAAAGTGAGAGACAATCGTCTTGATGATATCTACTTAGAAAATGAGTATGACATTCTGATTATGAAAGATAATCATCTCCATATGATAGAGTGTAAGTATCAAAAATCACTCGATGTGACGGCACTTCTTTATAAGCTAGATTCAGTGAGAGAGACACTCGATGAAGATGCAAACATTATGATAGTCACTGATTTTGACAGATACAGCGAGACACATAATCGTTCAAACAGAGATATATCTCCGACTTATAAACGTGCCTTTGCAAAAAAGATTGCTATGCGTGGTTCTCCTACAAAGTGTGTACAAACTTTTATAAAGGATGTCAATGAGACCTTTATGCTCAAAACAGCTAATATAGAAGAGATTTGTGCAGCAAAAATAAACTTTGCTTCTGTCAAAGAGAAAGAGAGAGTTGCGATGAAAAAGGAGATAAGCCTTTTTTTAGAAAACACTCTTGCCCTAAAAATGGATTTTTTTAATACACAAGAGTTAAGTAGACTCCTTAGCTATAAAACAAGTAAGCAGCTCAACATAAAAACGAAAGAAACTATGCACAAAGAAGGTTTTGAAGAGTTCATAAAGTTAATCAAAAAAAGTTTACAATCAAAACAGGAGTATATTTCTATTTATGATTTATACAACTACTATCTCAATAATTTTAAAACATTACATAAGGATGGCATATAAATGGTAGGTGGAATATTCGCAATATTTGATGACATTGCTATGCTCATGGATAACACAGCAGCAGCGACAAAAGTTTCTATTAAAAACACAATGCCCCTTTTAGGAGATGACCTTGCCGTAAGTGCTGAAAAAGCATCAGGATATAGTGCATCGAGAGAGTTACCAGTTTTGTGGGCTATCACAAAAGGCTCTTTTAAAAATAAGCTTATCATTTTACCTATCATCTTCATCATAAGTACAATAGTACCATGGATAATTTCTATCATACTTCTACTTGGTGGCATCTACCTCTCCTACGAGGGAGCAGAGGTCATACACCACTATATCTCTTCTAAATTTCAAAAAGAGGGACATCCTGAAACAAAAGGCCAAAGACTCACTGAAGAGCAGAAAATAAAGTCTGCTATTGTAACAGATTTTATTTTGTCAATAGAGATTATAGTAGTTTCACTAGGTACTGTCATGGATCAAACATTTACCATACAGCTCATAGCTGTGTCGGTAATTGCTATTTTAGCTACGATAGCTGTCTATGGTACTGTAGCACTTCTTGTTAGAATGGATGATGTTGGCTATTACATTATAAAACACTCAAAAGAGAACTCTCTAAAAGAGAAACTTGGAAAAATTCTTGTCCTATCCCTCCCAAAAGTTATCAAATTCCTCTCCTTTGTGGGAACTATCGCAATGCTCTTAGTTGCAGGGAGTTTGATTGTTCATAACTTAGAGTTTTTACATCACTTTTATCAGACATATCTGCATACAGTCCCTACATATCTATTTGAGTTTATTTTATCTCTGCTTATTGGGATGCCTCTGTTTATGATTCGTCATAACATCACAAGAGGCTACTAAAACTGAATGTTCAAGTAGGCTATCGTCGAATCAAGAGTTACATTTACATTCAGGAGTTGAGTATCTGTTGTATTGTATCTTACCCCTACACCAAAACCTCTATATATTGTATAAACAGCAGAAGCACTATACTGTGCAGCCCATGCGTTTTGATTTACAATATTATCATGAGTTACACCATAACCAAATCCTGCTTTTAGAGTAAGAGGAATATCAAATTTATTTTTAAATGTATACCCTACAAGAGCATCACCAGCCATTGTATATGCACCACCATTCGTTTGTGTTCTTTGAATTTTAAATGTATTGATATTAAATCCAGCCCCAATTAAAAAACCATTTTTTATATCTTTTTCACCATCAAATCCTAAATAGACACCACTTTTTGTTGTTCCTGTACCTAAATTGTTTAAAGAACCACCTAATTGAATATTGCTTGATGCAAAAGCCCCTGTTGATAAAGTTGCCATTGCAACGAATCCTATAATTTTTCTTTTCATCTATTTTTTTCCTTTTCTCATTCGCAATTGTAAAATTTTATTTTTTGTTATTATACGATAAATCTTCACACTATCTTCACACTCCTCTTTTATACTGTCAAAATATAAACATGAGGAGTTTCTTATGAAGAAGAAAATTTTAATAGCTTCTGCCATGGTATCGGCACTACTCTTTACTGGATGTGGTGGAGGTGGTGGTGGTGGAGGCAGTAGCACACCAACAGCAGCAACTGGCACAACTATACAAGTAGTTCGTGGACCTATTTTGCATGCAACTGTAAAAGATGCCAACAATCAAACAGGAACAGAACAAGGAAATGGTTACTATAAATTCAACCAGAATGTAAGCTATCCAGTCACAGCAACAGGTGGGTTTATTGATGTCAATAGAGATGGTATAGTAGATGCCAATGATACTGTCAATGATATGCCTTTAACAACAAGAAGTGGAAATGTCATTACAGTTGTCACTACATATGAGGCAAACGCAACAACAAAAACGTTAGTCGAACAAGCGGCAAATGATTTAAACCTTTCACTCAGCGAACTCGATAAAAAAACACCTTTAGACTCTAAAGCTATTGAAGCTATTTCAAATGTTCTTTATAAACATGCTCAAGACAACAACCTCTCAACATCTGATGCTACAACCATCAGAAATGAAATAAAAACAGAGCATGATAAGTATAACAATGACACTTCGCATGACTCACAAAAAGTAGAACAAACACTCATAGAAGAGTTAGCAAACAAAAATGAGATAAAGCGTATTACTCAAACAGAAGCAGAGAGTGAAAATCAAAGATTTTCACAAAGCACTGGCGGAAATGAAGGCACTGGCGGAAATGAAGGCACTGGCGGAAATGAAGGCACTGAAAATTCTAATGGGACAAAAGGTTCTCAAGGTGGGGGTACTGCAACACAAGCATCAGGACAATACACACTCCTCGCATGGAATGACTTAGGAATGCACTGTATGGATGGAAGTGATTTTTCAGTATTTTCTATCTTACCACCATACAATGACCTCAATGCTCAACTCATTCGTAAAGATGGAACAACAGGAAAACATGTTACTTCTGGAGTAACGATTACTTATGAAGCAGAAAAAAGTTTAGCAGGAAAATTCAACACTACAAGTTTATTAGATAGTAACAATAACCCAAAAACAAACTTTTGGTCATTTGTCGGGAAACTTTTCAATACAACTCTCGCAAATGATGTAGGACTTTCTGGTAATGCCACCCCAAGTCTCACACCACATAAACTTACATACAATGCTACGCATAACTGGTTTGAAGCAACAGGAATTCCGCTCACTCCTTATAATGATGACGGCACAAAAAATTACTATCCATTAGTCAAAGTTACAGCAAAAGATAGTAGCGGGAAAGTCTTAGCAACAACTAAAGTTGTGCTTCCAATCAGTGATGAGATGGATTGTAAGGCATGTCATAGTTCAACGAGTGGCTACAATGCGGCAAAACCACTTGCAGGGTGGGAAAATGATAGCAATGCAGAAAAAGATTTTAAATTTAATATCTTGCGTTTGCATGACCAAAAATTTCCAAATGCAGTCTCAGACAACCAAACAGCCCTCAAAGCTGCAGGCTATAAAACCTACGATAGTGCAGGACTCTACACAAGTGCAAAAAATGGCAATCCTGTGCTTTGTGCAACATGCCATAAAAGTAATGCACTTCCAGGAACAGGATTAACAGGTATAAAACCTTTAACAGAGTCTTTACACTCTTTACATGCAAATGTCATAGACCCTACAACAGGGACAACAATGGCTTCTTCTACAAACAGAAGTGCATGTTACAGATGTCACCCAGGGGCTACTACAAAATGTCTTCGTGGGGCTATGGGAAAACAGAGTAATATTCAATGCCAATCTTGTCATGGAAATATGAATGCTGTTGGAAAACATGGAAGAGTCGGTTGGTTAGATGAGCCAAATTGTCAAAGCTGTCACCAAGGTGGAAACCGTTACACCACAGCAGTTACTAATGCCGCTACAGGGACACTCAGAGCTGCCCTAGACACAAGATTTGCAACCAATGCAAATACTCCTGCAACAGGTAAAGATATGTATAGATTTAGTACAGGGCATGGAAAAATGCAATGTTCTGCTTGTCATGGTTCAACCCATGCCATCTACCCAAGTTCCCATGCTGAAGATAATCTTCAAAGTATAGCAGTACAAGGTCATGCAGGAACAGTCGCTGAATGTACAGCATGCCATACTACAACACCAATCACAACAAGTGGCGGACCGCATGGAATGCATACAATTGGACAAACATGGATTAGTAACCATAGAAGTGCTGCAAGAAATAATCTCTCTTCATGTACAGCTTGTCATGGAAGTACCTACAGAGGCACTGTGCTTTCTAAAACATTTAGTGCAAGAAGCTTTTCTATAGAAAATGGTGTGAAAAACTTTTCAGCTGGTCAACAAGTCACCTGTTATGATTGTCATAATGGACCAAATGGAGAATGATGCAACTCCCACCACGCAGCACACTCGATGTGCATATAAACCATCCCTCTTTGGATGGTTTTTCTCTTTTACATTTGAGTGATTTACACATCAACACAAAAACAAGTGTCGAGTCTATGCAAGCACTTGTCAATCAATGTAAAAATGTTGCTTGTGAGTGCATCATTATTACTGGTGATATTATTGACACAAAGGTAAAATTTATCACACAACAACTCCACATTCTCAACCAACTTCCAAATGTCTATTACATCAGTGGTAATCATGATATTTTTTATGGTCTGGATGCCCTCAAAAAAGCGCTGCATACCTTTACTTTTTTAGATAATGCCTTAGAAAAAATTCGTTTTAAAAATCAAGATATTTATCTTGTAGGCTTAGCCGATAGGTTCTCAAAGTTTTTTCATGTTCAAAGAGATATACAAAAAGTAATACAACTCACAAAACATAAAGAACCCCTCATATTTTTAGCCCATCAACCAAAAGATTATAAAATTGCCCTCCAAACAAAAGCCTCTCTCTTTTTATGTGGTCATACCCACGGTGGGCAAATCTGGCCTTTTCATTACCTCGTACGACTAGTTCAACCCTACCTCAGCGGCTTACACTACAAAAGTAACATGGCAATTTATGTCAATTCTGGCTTAGGTACATGGGGCATACACTATAGATACAAAGCACAAAGTGAAATAACTCTTTTACAACTTAAGCCCTCTTTTTGATAGTGTTGATATAATTTGAGACAATAGACTTCTTTTTGAAAGGATATGAGAGATGCATCAAGACAATACACCATCATTAGAACATGAAATTTTATCTCCTTTGATACAAAGATCCATAAGTTTTTTAAAAGAGGACCTAGCAATACAAGTTATTTCTGAAAATATAGATATAATATTGCCAAACAAAATAAAACTCAAAAAGAACACAGCAATGTTAGGGACAGGTGGCAATGTTCAGGTCCTCATTTCTATGGGGTATGATGATGCACTTTTAGCTCAAGTGGTAGAAGCATTTTTAGAGGGTGAAGCAATAGAAGAAGATGAGCGTGAAGAAATTCAAGAGAGTGTATCTTGCGAAGTAGTAAACACTATAGTCGGTAATGCTTTAAAAAATCCTCTTGATGGAACAACATTAAGCATCACACCTCCCATTCTGATTTCAGAAGCAAAGTCACTTTTTAAACAAAAAAGTTCTCAAATAGCCGCAGCTACTATCACTACAGAGTTTGGTGAAATGCTTGTAACAGTCGTTGGACCAAAAGAACTTTTTTCTCAAACATTCAATTTTAAGGAACTATAAGATGTTACATATTTTAGTTGTCGATGATTCACTCATTATAAGAAAAAATATAAAAAAATATATAACAAACTTAGGGCATGCTATTGCAGGTGAAGCGAAAAATGGTAGCATGGCCATAGAACAATGTAAAGAGCTAAACCCTGATTTAATCACTATGGATATTACCATGCCTGATATGGATGGGATAGAGGCTGTAAAGCAGATTCGAGAGTTTAACAAGGAAGTCAATATTATTATGGTGACCTCACATGGGCAAGAAGAGATGGTTGTATCTGCATTGAAAGCAGGAGCACAAGGCTACTTATTAAAACCTATTAATGAAGAAAAACTCGCACAAGCAATCGCTAATATTTATGAAGATTATACCCAAGAGTTGGATGATGAACTTCTTGATGACGAGTTCTTAGATGACTAATGTAGATTACAATGAGATAAAAGATTTAATCTCTATCGATATTTTTAATGACACCTCCCTTTTTGCAGTGAGTGTTATTGATCTAGCAAAATATGAGCTTGTATATGCTAATCAGGCAATGAAGAACATTATGTCTGATTTGACAGCCCTAAACTGTTGGGAAGCTGTATATGGGCAAGAATCTCCTTGCCTGTGGTGTAAAGCTCCTGCACTTTTAGCCAACTTACAATCAGAAGTTCACCCCTCGCAAACTACTGTAGATAATAGTTATATTGTGTATGAACATTTCAATGAAGTAGCAAACAGATGGTATCAAATGCAAGAAAAAGCTGTCAAATTAAAAGATTCAAGAACTGTTTTAATCTCTATAGCACTTGATATTAGTTTACAAAAAGAGGCCCAAAGTAAACTCATCGATACGCATGTAAAACTTACAAAACAGACACAAGCACTGCAAGAAGCCAAAGCGAAACTAAAAGAGCAGGCAAATCGTGACCCCTTAACCAATATGTACAATAGAAGATATTTTAATGAGATAGCGCAAAAAATCATAGCGATGACAAAACGTTCAAAAGAGCCCTTAAGCCTCTTGATGATTGATATAGACAAATTTAAAAATATCAACGACACCTATGGACATAACATTGGGGATGAAGTTATCAAACTTTTAGCTTCAAGACTTCAAACTATGACGAGGGAAAGTGACATTGCTGCAAGATTTGGAGGCGAAGAGTTTGCACTCATACTCCCAAATACAAATCAAGAAAATGCTTTACAACTTGCACAAAAAATACGAAGTGATATTGAAGTAGCTTCTTGTATTTCAGAAGACACAGTTGTCACTTTTACTGTCAGTATAGGAGTAGAGGAGTTTCACCATACCAAGACACCAATGTATTTGATGCACTCAACAGAGCAGATGAAGCACTCTATGTAGCAAAAGAGAGCGGAAGAAACAGAGTTTGCTTCTATAACGAAATTCATTCATAGTGAAGCTTCAATGAAATTTACATCTGTAGGAACAAAGTTAAATATTGCAGTTGGCAGCATTTCATTTACATCTATCATTATAGGATTTTTTGTTCTCTCCTCCTACCTTCAGCAAATAAAAGAAGATGTCTATCAAAACCAAAAAACTGAACTTATCAATAGTGCTAATGAGCAAATAGCCTCCAAAATGAAAGTGGGCATCACAAATGCCATCTCCATAGCAAATGACCAAAGAATTAAGACAGCACTCAAAACACAACAAAGAAAACTCGCTATAGACTCGTTAAAAGATATTTCACAAAAAATGAAACGCTACACAGAGTTTCAAAATATCAAAATACATCTTCATACAAAAGACAACCACTCCTTTTTACGCAACTGGAAACTAGACAAATATGGAGATGATTTAAGTTCATTTCGAGCTTCTGTAGTCGCTGTCAATAGATTGCATACACCAGTAACTACTTTTGAAGCAGGTCGTGCGGGCTTACTTTTACGAGCTATTGTCCCTATAACGAGCCAGACACAGAAGCATCTTGGCTCATTAGAGTTTATTCAAGGGATCAACTCTGTTGCAAAAGAGTTTGATAAAAGAAATCAAGGTTTTTTACTTTTGATGGCACAAAATCTACAAAAAACGCTACAAACAAAGAAAAATTTCTCATTTCAAAAAAATCAACAATTTCAACACTATATCATTTCACAAAAATATATCAACAAAAACTTTCTCACTCAAGCAAATACTATTGATATACAAAAACTTTTAAAAAATGGATATTTTATCGGTTCACAATATTTTTATACCTTCAAGAATATAAAAGATTTTCAAAAAAAACAACTTGGTATTGTGCTTTTGGCAAAACCATTATCTATTGTGCATAGTGCAATAGATGGTGCAAAAAATTTAATTTATATGGCACTATTAGGTATTTTTGGGATGAGTATTGTTGTTGGTTTTGTTATTCTTATTGCTATTAAAAAACTTGTAATCACTCCACTGAAAACATTTGAAAATGCCCTTAATGACTTTTTTTTATTTTTACAAGGCAAAAAAGAGTACACAAAAAATGTCATGATAAAGACAGAAGATGAGTTTGGAAAAATGGCACACTCTCTACAAGACAACATTGCTGTCAGTGCTAGACTACATGAAGAAATCCATGAACTCAATGCAAACCTTGAAGCCAAAGTTGAAGAAAAAACCAAAGAAGTGACAACACTTCTCGATAATGCAGGCCAAGGTTTTTTATCTTTTAGTTGTAATTTAATCATTGATGAAAAATATTCAAAAGAGTGTATCAAGCTTTTAGGTGAAGATTTAGCAGGAAAATATATACCTGATATTTTATTTAAAACAGATACAACAAAACAAAAGTTTTTTCAAAAAACTGTTTTAGATGCCTGTGAAATTAAAAATACTTTAGTACAAAAATCAATCCTAAGCCTACTTCCCAATGAACTTATTCTCTATAAAAGAGCCCTCAAATTAGAGTATAAAATATTGGAAAATAAAAAAATAATGCTTATTGTAACGAATATAACTGCTCAAAAAAAGCTTGAGAGAAAAGTAAAAAGAGAGCAAGAAGTATTAAAAATGATTGTTGAGATTATTAGTGAAAGTGATTCTTTTTATGATACGAAACGTGATTATGAATATTTTATAAACAACTATAAAGATTATATAAATTTTTCGCAAACACCACTCTATAACATGAGTGAAATTTATAGAAAAGTACATACTTTCAAAGGTGTCTTTTCACAACTCTCTATGGGAACAGTTGTAAAGTTTTTACATACACTAGAAAATGAACTCTCCTTCGTACTTAAAAATAACAATTATACAAATGAAGACCTCCAACAGCTCTTAGATGCAACTGATTTTCACAATAGTTTTGATACTGAGCTCAAAGTTATTAGGACTATCTTGGGTGATGAGTTTTTAGATTCTCAAAATTACTTGAAAATCAACTGTTCAGAAATCAACAATTTACAGAAGAAAATTCATAAACTATTTAAAAAACAAAATTTTGAGACTCCTGAGTCCAAAGAACTCATCGCCCAAGTATCGAATCTCTCCAATCAAAAATTAATCAACCTCCTCAAACCTTACACAAATTTAGTACAACAACTCGCACACAAACTAGAAAAAGAGGTGTATGAGTTTGAGAAAGAAGTACTTGTCAGTGAATCCTATAAACCCTTTATAAAATCTCTTGTGCATATCTTTAGAAATAGTGTTGATCATGGTATAGAAGATCCTGAAACACGACTTTTAAATAAAAAAAATGAAAGAGGGACAATCAATTGTAGTTTCCATGTAGATGAAGATAAAATTCAAATCATCATCTCAGACGATGGAGCAGGAATCAATAAAGACAAACTCCTAACAAAAGCTATTAAAGAAAACATTATTACATTTGAAGAAGCAAAAACGATGAATGAAGATGCAATTTATGCCCTTATCTTCAATGAACAATTAAGTACAAAAGAGAGTATCTCAGAATTCTCAGGAAGAGGTATAGGTATGAGTGCAGTTGCAGCAGAAGTTGATAAACTCGCTGGTTTTATAGAGATAAGTTCACAAAAAAATCTAGGAACAACTTTTACAATCAATCTGCCGAAGACTTCAAACCCTTCAACTTTTTAACAAGAGAATGGTTTAAGGGTACCTCTAAAAACCCTAGTACCTCTCAGTAACACAAAGGAGTTTACAATCAAAGCACTCTTTTGAAACCCTAGCCATAGCTAAGGTGAGAAAGAGTAACGATGAGTGTAGGCTCCTCTGTGTTACCCCGTAGGGAGAGATAAAAAAAGCGATCTTGCACAAAACTTTTCATCGCCATAGCTAAGGCTAAACTTTAAAAAAGATTTTGCACAATCTCATCTTTTTTTCTTCCCTCTGAGAGATACTAGGGTTTTTAGAGGTGCCCTTAAAATCTTCTCATGGTATTTTTTCTCTTTTTCTTGCTCTGAGACTTCATTCTCTTTTGCAAGAATGGCATGTGTCAAGTCATCCATTTTGGCTTTTCTTTGTGTTAAATTGTTATATTTTTCCACAATTTTTTTGATATTTTTCACATCATTGTTTATGCAAAAAATTTCAGTTTTTATAATGAGTTTTCTCCAATAATCTTCAAGAAGCAGTGTAATTTTTGCACTTTTAACACTCTCATGGGTATCAATAAAGTTAAAACACTCTGCAAACTCTTTTAGTTCATACAAACGATACAATTTTTTTGCATCTTCGAGTTGCTCCATTAAGTTTTGCAAAATCTTTTGGGAAAAATGCTCTTGCATCTCCTCTATAGCTTCTTGTGCCGCTTCAAATGATTCATTATCTATCAATTTCTCAATAAAAACTCTTTTTTCTGCACGAATATCGCGTAGATTTAAGTCTATTCCTAAAGAATCTACATATTTTGCAAAGTGTTTATCTCGGCGAACAGCCTCTTGTAGTGCCTCCGTATCTTTTTTCTTGAGTAAATCAAGATAGGGTAAAAACCCCTCGCCATGATTTAAAAAGAGTTTGACAATACTATTTTTTGATTTCACACGTATATAGGTACTGAGTTGCACATAAGCACCCTCTTTATTGCCATGAATGAGCAGTTCTTGCGCCTGTGCCATCTGCTCTTTAAACTTCGCTTCCATGACCCGAAACTCTTTTGTTTTTTTCAAAATCGGGTAGCGTTCTACAAGACTGTAAGCAGGAATATAATCTCTTTGTATCACTAAACTTTGAAACTGTTCATACCGCTCAAATGCTTCTAAAACAAGCAAAATCTCTTTTTTCTTCACATGAACATCTTTAAAAAAATCCACTGTTTGCAAGGCAAACTCTTTATTGCCTGAGGGAATCTCTTCTGCGACACGATTTAAAATATTTTGATATGTCGCTTCTAATTTTCTATAGGCATTTGAGTGTAAAAGTTGCGGCTCTTTACGCACAAGTTCATAGGCCTGATCAAATGCCCCATGTAAAATCAGCGATTCAAGCTGTTGTGGTGTTGCCAAATTCACTCGGACAATGCTGTTGTCTCGTAGAACAACCACTAAAACAAACGCAGAAACAAGAACCATTGATTCGACTTCATGCTCAAAAGAGAGATAATTTGAACGGATATTTTTTTGTGTTTTGACATTGACAAGGCTTATATAATCTTCATTGCCACAAACAAGCATATACTCTTTATTGTCTAAAAAAAGTGTCTGTTTTATTTTTGTGAAGGGAATATCAAACTTCTTATACTCATTCAATTTATTGATATTGACAATCCGACTATCCCCATTTTCATGAGCCGTTATAAGAGTATCTTCATCTATAAACTCTATATCATTAATCGTTGTACTTTCATTCACAAAAATTTTCTGACTTCGCTTTGTATAGATATTGACCTGTGAGAGGTCTCCCCTGTTTCCTGAGACAATCATCGTAGCATCTTGAAATACTATGGCTGTGATGCCCTTTGTCCTTTTTTTAAAAGTATCAAAAAGTGCATATGTTGAGAGCAAAAAATCACTATTATATGTATACTGTAAAACTTTGTTCTCTTGTGTCCCTACAAAAATATAACGTCCACTCCCATCAAAACAGAGTAGTGTCGCCTCTTCTGGCAAATGCACACGGTTGAGTACTTTAGCAACAACTTGACGACTCCTGTTTTGCAATAAAGTATCTACAACCATCAAAGTATTACCATCAATGTAAGCAAGTTTTCTTCTGTCTTTGGAAAAGGCAAAGATAACTCTTTTCTCATGCTTCGTCGCACGAATAACAGTAGTTGTTTTTAAGGTCTCAATATGAAGCAGTTTCAATTCATTGGCTAATGTAGTATAGGCAATAGTCTCTTCACTCACAGCCTCAACACAGGTCACACCCTCTTGACTACTTTGAATAATTGTCTGCCCAAACATCCTCAACTCACTTTCATCTGACTATAACAGTATGGCAAAAAACACAAAATTGCTCGTGTTCCATGACCTAATCCCTCACTCTCCAAGATAACATCCGCATCAACTAAGTGTGCAAGTTTTTTACTTAAAGAGAGCCCCAAACCACTCCCCTTATATCTATTTTCACTTGTGCTATTTACTTGTGTAAAATCATCAAACAAAGAGGATAAATCTTCTTGTTGTATCCCGATACCACTATCGACTATTTCAAGAGCTATTGTATCATCTTTTACTCCAAGTTCTATGCGAACAAAACCTTTTTCTGTAAATTTTATTGCATTAGAGAGTAGATTAATCACAATCTGTTGCACAATTTTCGCATCGGTATAGACACTCAAATTCTGCCCCTTTTGCACAATGATTTCAAATTGCAACCCTTTATCTTCGGCAAGTGGTTGGAGCATACTGTAACTATTTTGTACTATTACTTGCAGGTCTGTTTGTTCACAATGGACTTGCATCTTACCCGATTCTATTTTAGCAATATCTAAAATCTCATTAATCATGTTCAGAAGATAATGGGCAGAGGATTCTATATTGGCAATGGTATCTTGCTGTGCATCACTCATGTTTTCATAGGCTATCAAAAATTGGCTCGACCCAATAATTGAGTGCAAGGGGGTACGTAACTCATGTGACATATGCGAAATAAAAGCTGATTTTGCATTTGAGATAGCAGTTGTTCTTTGAATAAGGGCTATTTTTTCAAGTTGCAACATAATCATATTGGCAATAGAGTGATAAAAATCCACCTCATTGGTATCCTTAAAATTCTCTAAAGCAAGCCTAATCGTTCCAAAATAGCGCTTTTGATTGGCTTCATAATCCTTCACATACAAATCAATCCCATCTGGAACTTTTGTTTTTACAAACGCTAAATCATGCCCTAAGTTAATCTTGCCAATCTCCGCCATTGCAACATCAATACATTCATTGGCATCTTTAGTTTGTATAATACTGTTAAAGACTTCTATGAGTTGAATAAACCGTTCTAAACGCAATCTATTTTCTCTTCCTAATGCTTCTAATGCCTCAGAAGTCACCAGTAGCATATCGTTAAAAGAGTCTGTGAGTGTACCTATCTCATCACTTGATTCAACAGACAGAGTATGTGAATAATCTTGCGTTTGTTCTATATGCTGGAGTGCATGTGTCAATTTTTCTATGGGGCGAACAATACTTTTTGAGTAACGCAGTGCTAAAAAGACAATAACAATAATTCCAAACAGTGCCACATAGAGCATAAAAGAGATAAAATCATACATGAACTTCAAGGCCAAACTTTTATCGACACCATACACAAGATAGTAATTTTCAAGCATCCCACCGAGTTGTTCATACACAATTACATGCTCTTTTGTAATCACATCTGCACTGCTTTTTTCTAAATGCACCTGTAATTGTGTTGTATCTCCAAGGTAAAAATCTGCCTTATTTGTGATAAAAGAGTGCATATATGCCTCATGTGTCAAGTACTTATCTAATTGTGCTAAATCATAGCGAAGCACCAGGTACCCTAAAACTTTGTTTGCATTAAAAGAGGCATATATTTTGGTATATAAAAAGAGTTTCCCTTTGACAATGCTAAAATTCTTTGCATGCTCCAAAGGCATAGCAAATGGTGCATTGAGCAGCATATTGTGACTTGCAGCAACAATCACACCCGAGGGTGTGAGTGCCATCAGTGTTACACCTGCTCCTAAATCACTCGCTTTTTTTGCGAGCAAAATAGAGACACGTTTATCAATATCCTCCGCTAAAATATCATCCATCAAATCTAAAGATGCCAAAAAATGCAACTCTTTTTGTAAAGATTGCAGATGCGCATCCATTAAACTTGCTATTGTCTGCACTCGCTTATACTGCTCTTTGATAGATTTGTCTACAATCTTGCTCTGCATAGAGACAACCGTATAGGTAAAAAGCAGTGCAAAAGGCAAAAGACTTACGAAGAGAAGATTCAAAAGGAGTTTTAAACGCAGTGATTTTTTTATCTTGGCAAAAAACATTACTCATCACTCCATCTATATAAAACATGCAAATCTTTCTCTATTTTTCCAAGTTCTCCATAGCCTATTGCTCCATGCACATTCTTGAGAAAAATCTGCATACTCTTTTGCGATTTCATACTGATGGGTGGTCTATGCCCTAAGTAGTGCTGCCGTGTCCAGTAACTTTTTAAATGGAGGCGACTCATATGCAACACCTTTTTCTCAAAACTACTCCGAACAGGGTTCCCTAATGCAAGATTGAGTACGACTACTTTTGTATCGCCAAGATACTCGCTCTTTTTTAAAAAGAGTGCACGTATTTTATTTTGACTCAGAGGAGGTGTCGCAAAGGAAGCCACAACGGCATACTCTTTAGCACTCACTGCTGTGACAAATAAAATCAAGAGAAAAAACTTCAACAAACGCAGCATTAGAAGAGTACCGACACAGAGCATTGCACTTGATTATTTTGATGCACAGAGTGGAACTGATACTCCATCTTCAGTGAAACTGGGTAAATAGGTCTATAGGAGTAAGCAAAAATGGCAATCTCCTCTTGTATGCTATGGACTCTGTCATCATACGATTCCAAACGCAAAACTCCTGCATGCTTTTGGGTGAATTTATAAACACCTTGGAGATAGCCTGCATACTTTGTCGTAAAAACATTGGTTGATTTTTGCGAACCTAGTTCTGCTAAAATTTCTAAGGTATCTGTAGCATACTTGAGTGATGCCATATAGTAATAGAGTGCTTTTGAAGCATCATTTGCAGGACGACCATCAAAAAAACCAAAATTCAATTTCACTTGTAAATTATCTTTTTCATAAGCTATTCCCAAAGCATAATGCTCATCAAGTTTATAGTTGTTGTATGTCGGGTCTAAATCGGCATTATTTTGTGCAATAATATCTACATTTATCGTAGCATCTCCATAATTTTTATAGTTCCATAATACTCCTGTTGTAAATGTTGGGAAAAGTAGCATTGTGCTTTGAGGTATAGATGTTGTTTCGCGTAAAACATTAATAGGCAATAAGTTCCAAAAACCTGCAGGAGTGTTATATTTTCCTAATGTAAAAGCATTCCTTTCATCAAGTTCATAGTGCAGATAGAGTCTCTCTGTATGCACTCTCCTATCTTGCGATGATGTGTATTTACCTGCATTTTCATTGTAGAGATAAAAGTTTTTATACTCAATCTCTGCAAGATAGGAAAATTTACTGTACGCCCCATACGAGAGCAGTGCCAAATCATTCAACCGATAACTATTATTCCCATCTATCCCTCGATAATCTGCTGAAAAGTAACCCCCAACATAGAGTGGTAACTGAGCAACTTGCACCCCTTCTCCTAAAGAGTATTTTTGTGTTGGAGTCTCTGCAAACAAAGAGGAGAGGAGCGAGAAAAAGAGAAATAATTTCATAAATATCATGGAATATCCTTACTATTTTAACTATATTAGCTTTCTAAAATGAAGATACTATGAAGATTTATTCACCTTATAGCCTACACCCCGTACATTTTGTATAAACTCTTTATTACCCAATTTTTTACGGAGATTTTTAATGTGCACATCCACAAGATTACTATGTTTGACACTGTAATTATCTTTATTGATATGCTCACTTAACTGATAACGGGTGAGAACTTGATTTGGGTTTTGCATAAAAAGTTCTAAAAGGTCAAATTCTGCAGCGGTGAGTTGCACCTCTTTGCCATCCATAGTGACAACTCTTTTCACTAAATCAAGCTTGCAGGGTGCTATCTCTATGTGTGTCACCTTTTGTGCACTCTCGCGACGCAGTAATGCTCGTATGCGGGCTAAGAGCTCTACAGAGGAGTAGGGTTTACACAAGTAATCATCTGCCCCACTATCTAAAACAGCCACCCTGTCATCAATGGCGGCATTTGCTGAGAGCATGAGCACTGGTGTTTTAATGTCCAAATCACGCACTTCTTGCAAAAGAGTATGCCCATCACCATCTCCCAAATTCCAATCAAGCAGTATCAAAGCATATACATTTTTATCGATACACTCTTGCGCTTCATGATACCCAAAAGCTATATCGCAACGATACTTTTCACTCTTTAAAAGTTGGGCAAGCTGTTTTGCACTGACAACATCATCTTCTACAATTAAAATATTCATACCATTTCCTCTAAATCTTCAAGTGGTGCAGAGTGAACTCCACGAAACTGCGTTTTATTAAATGTTTGTTGGCGTTTGGCTAATTGGGCAGTATGTGTGATGATATTTGCAAGCATCTGCTCTTGAGTAACCTTTGCATCCAAATACTCCAAAACTTCAACAATCCCTATAGCTCCCATAGAATGGGGTAAACGGGTGTATTTTTGTTCCAAAAAACTCACCTCATCTACTAAACCCATGGCAAACATTTTATGGGTGCGTGTAACAATGCGCTCACGCAAGACTTCGCGTGAGACTTCTATGTTATATATCGGTAAATTTTCTATAATTTTTTGTGGAGGATTTTGCAAAAACCACTCAGAGGGAGAAAGCCCTGATGCCTCATAAATCAGAAGTGCCTTTTCTATTCTATACCTGTCATTTGAAGCAATTTTTTGCATATAAGCACTATCTTTTTGTACTAACTCCGCATAGACATCTTGCAAATTTTGCATTTTTTGTTTGACGCTTTGTTTGACATCCTCAGTGATAGCAGGTATTTGTGATAAGCCATCGATTAAAGATTTAAGATAAAAAGAAGTCCCCCCAACAATAACAAGATTTTTGCCATCTTCTTGGCATTTTTTTTCTGTTTTTTGGTAGAGATCCCGAAAAATATCTACACTAAAGTATGCATCTGGGGACAACTCGTTTATCCCAAAATGTGGCACTTCTAAAAGCTCCTCAGGAGAGGGTTTTGCACTCACGATGTCTATCTCTTTATAAATGCTCAAGGAGTCTATAGAGAGAATGTAAGCATCCATCTTTTGTGCGAGTTGAATCGCTAAATCACTTTTGCCTGATGCGGTTGGTCCTATTATTGCCACTTGTTTCATGACACTATTATATCATTTTAAAACAACTTTGGGTAGAATAAGCTCCAAGAATACAAGCGAGGAAATACCATGGATACATTCATCAAAAAAGCCAAAGATTTTAATGAACTCGTAATGTTTGAGCACTCCATATTTTCTCTCCCTTTTATATTTATCGCGATGGTCGTTGCCGCAGATGGCTGGTTTGGCTTTGGGCTTTTTATCCTTGGTATTGTTGCAGCATTAAGTGCCCGTAACTTTGCCATGGGTGTCAATCGCTATGCCGATCGTGATATTGATGCACAAAACCCCCGTACAGCAAACCGTCCCAATGTCGATGGACGGCTCGATAGCACGAGTATCCTTATTTTTATCGGGGTCAATGCCCTGCTTTTTGTGATTGTTGCGTTTATGATTAACTCCCTTGCATTTACACTCAGCATTCCCATTTTGGCCGTTTTAGGTTCCTACTCCTACTTTAAACGCTTCTCCTCTTTGGCACATGTCATTTTAGGTATCTCCTTAGGACTCGCACCCATTGCTGGAGTGGTGGCGGTTACAGCCACTATTCCTCCTTGGTCAGTGCTTTTGAGTTTAGGGGTTATTTTTTGGGTCGCAGGGTTTGATTTACTCTACTCCCTGCAAGATATGGACTTTGACAAAGAGAAAAATCTGCACTCCATTCCATCACATTTTGGTGCAGATGCCGCACTCTTTATCTCAGCACTCTTTCATGGACTCACCGTCATTTTTTGGATTCTTTTTGTTTGGGTTGCAGGACTTGGTTTTTTTGCCTTTGTAGCAGCGTTTGGAAGTGGTTTTGTGCTTGCCTATGAGCAGTACCTCGTGCGGAAAGATTTTACAAAAATAGACCGTGCATTTTTTACACTCAACGGCTATTTGGGGATCGCATTTTTTGCACTTATTATTTTAGACAAGGTCTTTGCATGAGCCAGCCGCGTTTAGTTCCTGCCCCTATTAGTCTGCTCTTTAGTGAAGCTTCCCAAGACAAAGAACTTTTTGAACGGGAGTATCATCAACTCAGCGAATCAGATGAAAATGCCATCCAACAGTGGCTCAAACTTGCCAAAGCAAAAGGAGAAACTGCCGATACAGACCCCGTATTGCTCCAACTCATCGTAGAGCTCCACAACAAAATAGACGCACTTGAGATGTTTTTAAAAGATGAACAACCCAAACGTGTCTCACTCACAGCTGCTGCGAACATTGATGCCATTGGCTTTGAGCATTTTCGCATTGAGGAGCCTCTTTTTATCAAAGGTGCCACATATTATGCACGCATCGAGATGCCTGTGCATCCTAAACGCGATGTTGGTGTTTTCTTTACAGCACTCAGTGAAACACTCGCCCAATTTAGCAAAATTCACGAAAGAGATGAAAAAGAGTGGGCGGCCTATATGACCGCACGTGAGCGTGTACTCATTCGTGAAATGAAAGAGAAAAAATCGTGAATATCCCGCAAATAGACCTCTCCCAATTTCATATTGAGTATATCATTCTCCTTATGGCAGGCATCATTCTCTATCTTCTCTACTATGTTTTTACAAAAGATGCAAATTACACCAAAAATATCCGCTCCGTTGCCAGTGCAGCAGAAGAGCTTAACAGAGAAATTTTTTATTTGAAAAAGAAGCTCGAAGAGACACAAAAAAACATCAGCAAAAATTCACAACGTATGAGTGACAGAGAGATATATGAAGAGATAGAACGCAGTGTCTATGACATGATAAATCCTTTTTCACAAGGCATGAAACAACTCCAAGAAAACATTAACTACATAGAAGCAGAACTCAATTCGCGTGTTGCAAACCTTGAGAGCGGGGTCAAACAAATCTCTATTCCAAGTTCCATCCATGGCAATGATGATGAAAAAATCATCTCTTTATTTAAACAGAGTGTCTCTGTTGAAACCATTTCTAAAGAGTTACATATCTCCAAGCCTGAAGTCGAATTTGTCCTTAAAATCAACCAACTCAAGTAAGGTATGTAGAGATGGCAGATAGAAAATTATTTACCCTTGTTGCCATACTCATCGGAATAAGCATTATTCTCTCTTACTCCCTCTCTGTCTATGTCACCCTCCTTTTTCATACCAATGAGTTTCATTTTGCCCTGCGCCAAGCCATTTTTGGTGTTTTGAGTTTAACAATTATGTTTAGCCTCTCCCTGCTCAATCCTGACAAATGGCTCAGTCCCATAGGTTTCACCCTCTTTTTAGGCTCATTAGCACTTATGATTGCTATGCCTTTTTTACCTACAAGCTTAGTCTCTGAAGTAGGCGGTGCCAAACGCTGGATCAAAGTCGCAGGTTTTTCTCTTGCACCTGTAGAGTTTTTTAAAGTCGGCTTTATCTATTTTTTAGCCTGGAGCTTTTCACGTAAACTCGGGCACCATCGTGGCATGGGACTGATCAATGAGTTTAAGCGTTTTACCCCCTATGGTGTTGTTTTTGTGGGGGCGATGTTTATCATTGCGTTTTTACAAAAAGATTTAGGGCAAGTCGTTGTTTTAGGTTTGACACTGCTGTTTATGCTCATCTTTGCAGGGAGTAGTTTTAAGTTTTTTATCACTATTTTAGGAGGCATTTTTATGGCTGTGGTTATTTTCATTGTCACTGCACACCATAGAATTCTTCGCATCAAATCATGGTGGTCCCTTGCACAAAACTCTGTTCTTGGACTGTTACCTGATTCTATTGCCGACAAACTCAGAGTCCCTGTCGAGGTTGAACCCTACCAAATCGGTCACTCCCTCAATGCCATTCATAATGGGGGACTCTTTGGAGTAGGACTTGGCAATGGCACTTTTAAACTAGGCTTTTTATCTGAGGTGCATACTGACTTCATCTTAGCAGGACTCGCCGAAGAGTTTGGTTTTTTTGGTGTGCTTGGTGTGGTTGTGATTTTCCTGCTCATTTTACACCGCATTTTTAAAATTGCCAACCGCTCAAAAGAGCAGACACTCTATCTCTTTAGCATCGGCATTGGACTTATCTTGGCTTTTTCTTTTCTTGTCAATGCCTATGGTATCAGTGGCATTACCCCTATTAAAGGACTCTCTGTCCCTTTTTTAAGCTATGGTGGTTCTGCGATGCTTGGTGCTGCATTTGGTATAGGTATGATACTCATGGCTTCAAAAAAAGCACAAATGGAAAAAGGAGTCAAATGAAACTTTGTATTACAGGTGGCGGGACAGGAGGGCACCTCATGATAGCAGAGTCCCTGCTTGAAGCGGCAAATAAGGCAGGACACCAATGCATCTTTATCGGCTCCACACAGGGGCAAGATAGAAAATATTTTGAACATAACAGTGCCTTTCATGCAGTCTATTTCTTACCCACCACAGGCGTTGTCAATCAAAAAGGTTTCAAAAAAATTACAGCACTTATAAAAATCTTCAAAGCCTTTATGCGCTCTCGCAAACTCTTACAAAAGCACAAAATAGACGCGACTTACAGTGTCGGTGGTTTCTCCGCTGCTCCTGGGGCACTTGCTGCACTCAGCCGTCACATTCCCCTCTACATTCATGAACAAAATGCTGTCACAGGACGCCTCAATGCCCTCTTAAAACCCTATGCAAAAAGTTTTATTTCTGCTTATGCACCAGACTCTCCCATCCAAGGCTATCCTGTCAAAGAACTCTTTTACAAAAACGCAAGAGTGCGAAAAAGCTTAGAGACACTTATCTTTTTAGGGGGGAGTCACGGGGCAAAAGCTATCAATGATTTAGCCCTCAGTGTTGCTCCAGAGTTAGTCAAACGAGGAATCAGCATCATCCATCAAGCAGGAGAATCCGATTTTGATCGGGTAGAAAAAGCATACAAAAACTTAGATATAGAAGTAGAACTCTATGCGTTTACCCCTGCACTTGCAAAGCTCATAAGTCGTGCAGATTTAGCCGTCTCTCGAGCAGGAGCCTCCACACTCTGGGAGCTCACAGCCAATGGATGTCCGGCATTTTTCATTCCCTACCCCTATGCAGCAGGTGATCATCAGTTTCACAATGCTGCGTTTATACTCAAAAATGAGATGGGTTGGTGCCAACGAGAACAAAGTGACTTACAACAGCAACTTTTAGCAATTTTAGACGAGCCCTTAGAAGAAAAAAGCAAAAAATTACTTTCCTATGGTACAATAAATGTTGCTTCGCAAATGATACAAGAAGTACAAAAGGATTTTACACATGCATGAACTCGCACAACTTTTAGTAGATGCCATCTTTAGCTGGGGCTATCTTGGCATCTTTATTATGATGGCCATAGAGTCCTCTTTTATCCCTTTTCCGAGTGAAATAGTCCTCATTCCTGCGGGCTATTTAGCCTCACAAGGAGAAATGAGCATAGCACTTATTATGCTTTCAGCCCTTGCAGGCTCAATGGTTGGTGCCTTTATAAACTACTATTTAGCACTCACTTTAGGAAGAAAATTTCTCCTGCGTTATGGAAAATACTTTTTCATTAAAGAAGAAGCTCTCTTAAAAATGGAAAACTTCTTTGAAAAACATGGACACATCTCTACTTTTAGTGGTCGTCTCATTCCTGGTATTCGCCAACTTATCTCTATTCCTGCGGGTTTAGCACGTATGAATCTGGCACAATTTTCCCTTTTTACCGCTTTAGGTGCTGGGATTTGGGCTTTAGTACTCACCCTTCTTGGGTATATCATCGGAGAGAATCAAGCCTTAATTGCAGAGTATCTACATGAAATTACCCTTGGGGTTGTCATTACTTTAGTGTTTGTAGGCATTGGCTACTATTTGTATCAAAAGAAGCGAGGGTAATACTATGCAAGAAAAAATGAATTATATGTTCCAAGCGGGTTTTCTTGGAACACGTGCACCATTTTTTATGGATTTTGTGACTTTGATTGTGGTTTTTTTACCCCTCATTGTCTTTGCATCTATTTTACTTGCACGAAAAAAACAGTATGTTTTACATGCCTTGACACAAAATATCATTTTTGTTGCAGCGGTCATTGTTCTTGGCTATTTTGAACTAGGTGTCCGCGTAGGTGGAGGGTTTGATGCTTTTATGCAGGGAAGTGGTGTTTCACATACCTATGCTTCTATCATTTTAGTCTTACACATTTTCATCGCTGTTGTCATGCTTTTTTACTGGATACTCACTGTTATCAATGCAAATATCCAATTTAAAAAAAAGCTCATCCCTGGAGCCAAATCAAGACACCATAAACTTTTAGCAGCAAAAACTTTTATAGCTATTATTTTGACCTCTTTTAGCGGTATTTGGGTCTATCTTTTACTTTTTGTTTATTAAGGAATTTACATGTTAGCAATCAACCAAGAAGCACCTGCGTTTTGTCTACCAAACCAAGATGATGTCGAGATATGTTCTCGCGATTTAAAAGGGAAATGGATAGTCCTTTACTTCTACCCTCGTGACAACACCCCTGGATGCACCACTGAAGCCTGTGAGTTTACAGAGGCAGCCCCTGATTTTTCAGACCTTGATGCCATCATTTTAGGGGTGAGTGCAGACAGCACGAAAAAACACCGTAACTTCATCGAAAAAAAAGCACTCGGCATTACGCTTTTGAGTGATGAAAGTACCAACATGATGCAAGAGTATGGTGTTTGGCAACTCAAAAAAAATTATGGCAAAGAGTATATGGGCATTGTACGAACAACATTCATTATAGACCCTGAGGGAGTCATCCGAGCTATTTTTGAAAAGGTACGTGTCAAAGAGCATGTAGCAAAAGTCAAAGAAAAACTCCAAGAGTTACAAGCCGAGTAGGGAAAAAAGATGTCTCAAGAGAAGCAATCATTTTATAATATTGAGCAAAATATTTTTTATACATTTCTTGCTTCTTTTGCTCTTTTGCTCTTTTTTTCTCTCTATGCCCTTGCACAAAAAGAGCTTGAGAAAACATCACATTTTCAACTTGAATCTTTTAAACTTGCACAAGAGTTACGACAATCTTCTGATGACTTAACCCGTATGGTGCGCACCTATGTGGCAACCAAAAAGCCCATTTACAAACAGCACTACCAAGAAATCTTAAACATACGCAATGGTCTCAAAGCACGTCCCATCGACTATGACAGTATCTACTGGGATCTTGTCATGCTTGATGATAAACGCCCCTGTGCAAATGAAGAGCATCCACGCTCTCTTTTGCAAAGAATGCGCCAAGCGGGCTTTTCACGAGAAGAGTTTGCAAAACTCCAAGAAGCCAAACAAAACTCTGATGCCCTCACAAAAATCGAGTATCAGGCGATGCATCTCATAGAAAAAAATCCAAATTCTCATGAAGCACAAGAAAAGGCACTCAACCTTCTTTTTAATGCAAGATACCATGAAGCAAAAAAAGCAATTATGCAACCCATTGCAGCATTTACACAACTACTCAAAACAAGAACAACAAAAAATGTTCAAAATGCAAAATTCTTTGCTAAAATGAGTAAGTTCTTACTCGCTATCAACATTCTTATTTTACTTTTGACACTGTGGCACTTAAAAAAAGTCGCCTTTAACATCTTAGGGGCGCCACTGCATGAAGTCCATCACCAACTCTCCCAAATAGGAAAAGGAGTTTTTCACACCCAATTTGCACACAAGAAAAAAGTTCCAAACAGTATTTATGCACTTTTAGAAAAAACGCAACAACAACTCCATGAACTCCTCAAGCACAATGCCCAACTCAGTAATCTTTATGCCCTCCTCAGCCACTCCAACCAAGCGATTATTCATGCAAAAACACAAGAATCCCTCTTTCAAACAGTCTGCACAGACACAGTAACCTACGGGGAATTTGCCCTTGCCTGGATAGGGCTTCCAAACAAAAAAACGCAAGAACTCAAAATTTGTGCTGTGGCAGGTGAGGCTTCTGAGTATGTCAACTCCCTGCACCTCTCTATAGACCCACAAAGCCCTTTAGCCAAAGGTCCTGCAGGACAAGCCTACTTAACACAAGAAATCCAATACTTTATGGATTTTCAAACTTCCCTCAAAAGTACACCATGGCATGCAGCTGCAAAAAAATACAACTTAGCAAGTGCAGTAGGTATTCCCCTCAAACAAGAGGGTGAAATCGTGGCAATTTTAGTCATCTACTCACAAGCAGGCAAATACTTCACAGCCAAAATTCGCAAACTTTTTGAAAAGATGCAATTAGAGCTCAATTTTGCCCTCGATAATTTCAAAAAAGCACAGCGCCAAGAAGAGACTGATGCACACATCTACCAACTCGCCAACTACGATGCACTCACACACTTAGCCAACCGTTCCCTTTTTGAAACCCACTTTACACAAGTACTCAGCAGAAGTGAACGCTCCAAAGAGCATTTTGCCCTAATGTTTGTAGATTTGGACAATTTTAAAGAGATTAATGACACCTTAGGTCATTCTGTAGGTGATATTCTCTTACAAGAAGTAGCGAAGAGATTTCAAACTGTTTCTCGTGATGAAGATATCATCGCAAGACAAGGTGGTGATGAATTTTTACTCCTTTTCCCAAATACCGATGCCAAAGCGGCCTCACAAATAGCGCAAAAACTCTTAGCACTCAGTGCAGAACCTTTTCTCTATGAAGGGCAAGAACTCCATACCTCCCTCTCCATTGGCATTACCATCTACCCAGAAAATGGAGATTGCCTCGAAACTTTAGCCAAAAATGCAGATACTGCAATGTATAAAGCCAAAGAAGAGGGAAAAAACAGGTACCACTTTTACACGCAAACCATGCATGAAATTGCAAGCCGACATCTGCAACTCTCCAATGAAATGCATCATGCTATTGAGAACAATGAACTTGAAGTCTATTACCAACCACAGGTAGATGCAAAAACACAAAAACTCGTTGGGGCAGAAGCCCTCATTCGCTGGAAACATCCACAACTGGGTTTTATCCCTCCTGATGAGTTTATCCCGATTGCCGAAGCCAATGGATTTATTATTCCTATTGGGGAGTGGGTCTTAAAAGAGGCAACACGACAAGTAAAAGCATGGATGGATGCGGGAGAGCCGCCACTTCTCATTGCTGTCAATATTTCAGCCGTACAATTTCGCAATCCAAACATCACTCAATGGGTAGAAGATATACTCAATGAAGTAGGCTTAGCATCGCAGTACCTAGAACTCGAACTCACCGAACGTGTTGCCATGAAAAACCCTGAGTATGTCATAGAGACCATGAATGCACTCCATGCCAAAGGCATTCGTATGTCTATAGATGATTTTGGAACAGGCTACTCCTCCTTAAGTTATTTGAAAAAATTTAAGGTCTATAAACTCAAAATTGACCAATCTTTTGTTCGTGATATACCAAACGATACAGACGACAATGCCATTGTAAACTCTATCATTTCCATGGCAAAAGGTTTAGGACTCACAACCATTGCCGAAGGTGTAGAAACAACAGAGCAACTCAACTACCTCAAAACGCAAGGCTGTGATGAAATTCAAGGCTACTACTACTCCAAACCACTTCCAGCCAAAGAGTTTGAAGAGTTTATGCAAAATTTAAACAAACTTTCTGTATAATTCCACGATTTTTCTTCTCTAAAGTACAAGAAAATATTCACAGATTATGTCAAAAAGTTAGTGCAACCCTCTTTTTAGAGGTATATTGTCCGACATCTTCAAAGCCAACTAACAAAATCTCTTTGCACGAAACAATGCAACTTAAGGATACCCTATGGTAACTATGAAAGACCTCTTAGAATGTGGTGTACACTTCGGACACCAAACACGTCGTTGGAACCCAAAAATGAAAAAATACATCTTTGGTGTTCGTAAAAACATTTATATTATTGATTTACAAAAAACTTTACGTTATTTCCGTAATACATATAAAATTGTCATGGATGCTGCTGCTGAAGGACAAACTGTTCTTTTTGTTGGTACAAAAAAACAAGCACGTAACTCTGTAAGAGAAGCAGCAATTGCTTGTAACATGCCGTATGTAGACAACAGATGGTTAGGGGGTATGCTTACAAACTTCCCAACAATTCAAAAGTCTATCCGTAAACTTGATGTGATTACACAAATGCAAGAAAATGGTCAAATTGATTTACTTACAAAAAAAGAAGCATTAATGCTTTCTCGTAAGAAAGAAAAACTTGAAATGTATTTTGGTGGTATTCGTAACATGAAAAAACTTCCAGATATGCTATTTGTTGTTGATGCAGTCAAAGAGCACATCGCTGTTTTAGAAGCAAGATGTTTAAACATCCCAATCGTTGCACCACTTGATACAAACTGTGATCCAGATCTTATTGATTACCCAATCCCAGGAAATGATGATGCAATCCGTTCTATTCAACTCTTCTGTCGTGAAATGACAGCCGCTATCAACGAAGGAAAAGCCCTCGCAGATGCACCAGAGGAAGAAGAGCAAACAGAAGAAGAAGTAGCACAAGAAGAAGTAGCACAAGAAGCAACTGCCACTGAAGAAGTAGCAGCGACAGAGGAAGCATAATTATGGCAAAAATTACAGCAGCAATGGTAAAAGAGTTGCGTTCAGCAACTGATGCACCGATGATGGATTGTAAAAAAGTTTTAGTGGAAGCTGATGGAGACATGGCAAAAGCAACAGAACTTTTAAAAGAACGTGGTATTGCAAAAGCAGCAAAAAAAGCAGATAGAGTTGCAGCAGAAGGTCTTGTAGGACTTAAAATTGCTGATGATTTCTCTAAAGCAACTGTTGTTGAGATTAACTCAGAGACTGACTTTGTTTCTAAAAATGAAGGTTTTCAAAACCTTGTACTCAAAACTACAGAAGAAGTTTACAGCAAAAACCCATCAGATGTTACAGATGTTATGTCAAGTGAGTTTGGTACTTACTTCACAGAGACTGTTGCAAAGATTGGTGAAAAAATTGAACTTCGTCGTTTTGGCACATTAGAAGCTGAAGATGATACAGTTGCAATGAATGCTTATGTGCACTCAAACAACCGTATTGCTGTTATTGTAAAAGCAAAATGTGACAGTGCAAAAACTGCTGAAGGTATTAGAGATACTTTAAAGCAAATTGCAATGCATGCTTCTGCAATGAAACCTACAACACTCTCTTACAAAGATTTTGATGCTGAGTATGTAGAGAGCGAAACAAAAGGAAGAATTGAAGCGATTAAAAAAGAGAATGAAGAACTCGCTCGCTTGAAAAAACCTTTGAAAAATGTACCACAATATGTCTCAATGATGCAACTCACTGATGAAGTTATGGCACAAGCTGAAGCAGACATCAAAGAGATGCTTAAAGCACAAAACAAACCTGAAAAAATCTGGGACAAAATCATTCCTGGTTCTTTAGCACGTTTTATTTCTGATAATACAACATTAGACAAAGAACAAGCACTTCTTGACCAAGCATACGTTCTTGATGATAAAAAAACAGTCGCTCAAGCAGTTGAAGATGCTGCAAAAGCACTCGGTGGAACAGCTGAGATTACTGATTTTATTCGTCTTGAAGTTGGTGAAGGTATCGAGAAAAAAGAAGATGATTTCGCAGCGGAAGTTGCGGCACAAATGGCTTAAGCGTTTCGCTTAGCCATGAAACTCCTCCAAGCCACACAACTCTCACATACTTTTGAATGTGAACTCTTTTCAAATGTATCTTTAACACTCAACACCCATGAATCTATTGCTATTGTTGGAATGAGTGGCAGTGGAAAATCCACACTTTTACATATACTCTCCAGCCTTTTACAACCAGACAAAGGCACCGTCGAGATACTTGGAAAAAATATCTACAAACTAGAGAGTACAGAATTAGCCGCACTCAAACGCAACTCCCTTGGTCTTGTTTTTCAATCACACTATCTTTTTAAAGGCTTTAGTGCCTATGAAAACTTAGAAGTAGCACAGCTTTTGTCTCAACAAGCCATTGATACAAATCTTTTAGCACAGCTACACATTCAAGAAACCATGCAACAAAAAGTGACCCAACTCTCAGGCGGACAGCAACAGCGAGTCTCTATTGCACGTGTTTTGACAAAAAAACCAACACTCATTTTTGCCGATGAGCCTACAGGTAACCTCGACACCAAAACAGCCCATGAAGTTATGGAACTTTTCTTTCACTACACCCAAGAAAATGATGCAGGCATGTTACTTGTGACACACGACACAGACTTAGCCAATTTATGTGACAAAGTCTATAAGCTAGAAAATAAATCACTCATACAAATAAAGTAATACAATGCAATGGGCAGTCATATTTAACGAAACAAATATTGTCGGTTTTGTCCTCCTCTTTTTTCGTTTTGGCGCTCTTTTTATGGCAACACCCATTTTTTCACACAAAAATATCCCTATGAATATTAAAGCTGCTTTAGCTTTCTTTTTTAGTGTGGTTTTTTACAACTCCATGCCCCCGCTTGCGATTAGCATTACTCTCCCCAATATCGTACTTGCTATACTCAGCGAACTCCTTTTAGGCTTAGCCGTTGGCATTGTGCTCCAACTTGCCTACAATGTTATCACTTTTGCGGGAGGACAAATATCTTTTATGATGGGTTTTTCTATGGCAAGTGCCATCGACCCCCAATCGGGTGTCTCTATGCCTATCGTTTCGCAATTTTTATC
>JALWON010000006.1 GCA_027083475.1 Sulfurimonas sp. | reverse complement strand
CATTTGAGTGATGGGTTATTGAAATACGAAGCTGTCTAAAAAGTTCTTCTCTTTGTTTTAGTGATAATTCATTGAGTTTTTGCATAGTTTACCCTTTATCTTTTTCTATATATTGTTCATTTTCGCAATAGTCTCTCCAAATTTTACATCTTGACCAATGTTTACATTTAAATCGAGCATCTCTTTTTGGGCTAAAATGACTATTGTCGAGCCCATCTCAAAACACCCAAAATCTTCACCTTTATCTAAAAATTTATCTCTAAAGTTATAGCTTTGTGGTTTTGTTGCACTTGCATTTGTTTGAATGGCGGGGGCAAATGCCACTTGCATGACTCCTACATTTAAAGCACTCACAAGGACTATGTAGAACTTTTTAGCATTCGTTGCTTCACACAAAATAACGACTCGTTCATTTTCTATAAACAGATTTATTCTCTTTTTCAAAGAAGGTACATTAACAGGGTAAAACTTTCCAGGAATATGCACAGCTTTGATGACTTTTAAATTCGTTGGAATATGGTAACGATGATAATCTTTTGGAGAGAGATAAAAGTTGATAAACTTCCCATTATGTATACTCTCCTTTTCTTCTTGTGAAAATTCACTTCCTAAAAGGGCATCTGTTTTATAACGCATTCCTTTGATTTGTAAAGCATAATCCCCTTGTAAATCTCCACAATCAGAAATATACGAATCACAAGGAGAAATAAAATCTGCTCCATCCATAGAGAAGTGGCGTTTTTCTCGTAACTTTCTTGTAAAAAGTGCATTTAAAGATTTGTAAGTACTTGGATGGTGAAATTCACTCATATCAAGTCCCATAAGTGTTACATACGATTGATTGACAATCTTTTGCAACCAAGATGGAAACTCTTTGGAGGCAAATTTTCCAAAATTTTGTGAGATAAGTGATGTTATATGTCTTTTTTCCATAATAAGTGTGTTTTCCTTAGTTGATTTTTCTTTTTGCTATCTCTTCTATGAGGACTGTTGCATACGAGCCTTTTGGCAAGGTAAAATTCATTTCATATTGTGCTTCTACTTTGTTAAATCGCCCTTCAATCTCAGTGGGATACACCCAAGCAAATCGTCTTGCACCATCTGCATTTATACTGTCATCAAAATCTTTTTCAATCTCGCCTGCTAGGGAGGTTGCCATTTTAACTTTTTTCCCACAGAGTAAGCCTGTCACACTAATCTTACGTTCATTAAAACGCAGCACATCTTCGGCATTATCTTCAAACTCAAAAAGTTTTCCATGAGGGTAATGTTCCATCACATCGCCATTTATCAACTTAAAAGGGTGTGTTTGTGCCTGCATCTTTTTCAGTGTTTCACTCGGTAAATTGAGCAGGGTCTCTAACTCTTGCGTTTTAAAACTTGTTATAAGAGAGTTTATCTCTAAACGACGAGAGAGCCAAAGGTTAAAAAGGTGACTTTGGTATGCATTAATCAGTAGTTTTTTAACGCGAGGATTGCGTTCTCTTGCTTCGCCTTTTGCAAGCTTTTCACCTAAGATGTGATTATTGCCATCATTCCCAAAACGCTGGTACCCAAAAAAGTTTGGCATTCCCACATCAGCAATATTTTTGAGTGCTTCATCTATCTTTGCAGCCGAAGTAGGATTTACCTTTTTTACCTTAATGTAAAAACGATTACCTTTGAGGTGTCCAATTCTGAGTTTGTTGTTATGGTATGTTTTAAAGAGCACTTTAATCCCTTCAAAATCAAAATTATCCATCGCCTCTTCATACTTTTTATGTAAAGAGATATACTGCTTTGTCATCGCATGTTTATCTTTAAGCCCAGCATACCCTATCTCTTTGTTTTTAATTCCCAAATATCGAGCAATATGCCCTATCATCTCTGTTGTCGCAAGGTTTTTTTTGCGAATATAAAGAATCAAATGTTCCCCTTCCCCAGAAAATTCATATAAAGGAATCTCTTCAACGACAAAATCACGGGGTGATTGCTTAAAATGAAAATCAATACTTGAGTGTGCAAGTGAATAAAATCTATCCATATTTTTGAATCCTAATCTCTTAAAAATGATGTGCTTGGCATCTGTTTTTATATTTATTTCTTGCAACATGTGCAAAAATTGTTATTTTTGTACGGCTCTGCTCTGCACGACGCATGACTGCTTTTTTATTGCGTTTATCAAAACCCACAAGCATCTCATACTCTTCTCCACTACAGCCTATATTCTTAGGCACTGGTTGTATAAAATGAAACCCTACTCTATTTGTGCTTGCCATTTTATCTAAATCACTTAACAAACCATCTGAAATATCCATACCGGCTTGCAAAATTCGTGCCGTTTGAGAAATAAACTGCTCGCGTAGCTCTATAGCAACAAATTTCGATTTCCGATGCACTCTTCCACCATTCAAAAGCTTTTGCAAATCTTTTTGTGATTTTCCTAATACACCCGTGTAAGCTAAGAGGCTCTTTGCTCTTAAACCACGACGAAACAGTGGCTTTTTTGTTTGTGCAATGATAGTAATGGTAATATCTAGTTTTGTATTACTTATAGTATCACCTCCAATAATTTGCACTCCATACTCCTCTGCCACATCTAAAAAGCCTTTTGCAAGGGCTTGCATATCATTTTTAGTCATTCCTTTTGGCATGGCAACACTCAAAAGAGCATAAAGCGGTTTTGCATGCATCGCAATAGCATCAGAAAGATTTACAAGCATCGCTTTTCTCGCAATCTGCTCATAACTCATCCAAGCTGTTTTAAAATGCACATTTTCAAAAAAAGCGTCTTTGGAGTATGTCACTCCTCTTATATAAGCAGCATCATCCCCAATATGTTGTGTTTTAAAAAGCGAAATAAAATAGTTTTCTTTATTCATAGAAAGAATTATAGCATTAGATGGCTCAAATTGTAACAAATAGTAAGTTCATAAAAACAAAAAGCTAATTTAACCTACTCTAAGTCTATTAGCGATATAATCCAGCATTATTTTAGTTTTAAAATTGAAGGATAAGTGAATGAGTATTCCTATTTATACTTACGATGCAATCATCGTTGGTGCGGGTCTTGCGGGAAACGCAGCAGCGAGAGAGTTGCAAACCGCAGGTAAAAAAGTTGCCGTTATTACAAAGTTACACCCTCTAAGAAGTCACTCTGGAGCGGCACAAGGTGGTATTAATGCTGCATTTAGTGATGAAGACAGTGTAGAACTCCATGAATTTGATACAGTCAAAGGGTCTGATTATTTAGCAGATCAAGATGCGGTTGAGTTTATGTGTAAAAATGCACCTGAGACAATTCGCTGGTCTGAAAGAATGGGTGCTGTATTTAGCAGAACTCCAGATGGAAAAATTGCACAACGTCCTTTTGGTGGGCAAAGTTCTCCTCGTGCATGTTTTGCAAAAGATAGAACTGGGCTTACACTCTTGCAAACCATTTATGAACAAGCACACCGTGTTGGTGTGAAGTTTTGGGATGAGTGGTATGCAGCAGATATTATCTATAAAGATGGAAAAGTATCTGGTGTCATTGCATTTAACATTCGTGACATGCAAATGGCAATTTTCAATGCAAAATCCGTCATGTTTGCAACGGGTGGCTATGCGAGAGCCTTTAAAATCAGCTCGAATGCCCATGCAAATACAGGTGATGGTCTAAGTATCGTTGCTCGTCATGGTCTTCCTTTAGAAGATATGGAATTTGTACAGTTTCACCCATCAGGACTTTCAGGAAATGGTGTACTCATTTCAGAAGCTGCACGTGGTGAGGGTGGACGCCTTTTCAACTCTAAAGGTGAGCGTTTCATGGAAAAATACGCACCAAATGCACTCGAACTTGCTTCTCGTGATGTTGTTGCTCGTGCTATTTTAAATGAAATTCGTGAAGGTCGTGGTGTTGGTCCACGAAAAGATGCTGTTTACATTGATGTCACACATTTAGGAAAAGATTTAATTATGACAAAACTTCCTGAACTGCGTGAACTTGCTATCACATTTTTAGGGCTTGATATGATTAAAGAGCCTATTCTTATCTCTGCAACAGCACACTACTCTATGGGTGGTATTCCAGTCAATATTGCTGGAAATGTTCGTAAAAACAATGAAGAGTTTGTAGAAGGTTTTTATGCTGCAGGTGAGTGTTCTTGTGTTTCTGTACATGGTGCAAACCGTCTTGGTGCAAACTCAGTACTTGAAGCACTGCTTTTTGGCCGTTTTGTTGGAAAAACAATGGTAAAAGAGATAGATGAAATAGAACTCAGAGTTGCAACAGAGGCAGATGCCCAAACAGCACTCAAAGAAGTAGAGTGGTTCTTAACAAACAATGGCAATGAATCTGTTCCAGTACTTCGTGAAGAGTTACAACAGTGTATGACTGCTAACGCAGGGGCTTTTAGAACAAAAGAGACACTCCAGATTGCTATTGATACCATTAAAGAGTTACGTAAACGCTTTCAAAATATCCGTATCAAAGACAAATCAAAAGTTTTCAACACTGAACTCCAAGAAGCTTTAGAATTTGGTCATATGCTTGATTATTCACTCTTTATAGTAGAGAGTGCAATAGCAAGAAATGAGAGTCGTGGGGCACACTATAGAGAAGATTTTGATACACGTGATGATGAAAACTTCCTCAAACACACAATGGCTTATATGGATGAAAATGGTGATATTTCACTTGACTACATGGATGTTGTTCTTGGTAAACATGAACTTAAAGCTAGAACATACTAAGGAGAACTTATGAGTACAGAACATAAAATCACGAAACAACAAGTAAACTTTAAAGTATTTCGTTTCAATGCTGATGAAGATTATCTTCCATATTATGAAGATTATAGTATGGAAGTCACTTCAGAAGAAGTTGTACTTGACATTTTAAACCGTATAAAATGGGAACATGATGGAAGTTTTTCATACAGAAGATCTTGCCGTCATGGTATCTGTGGTGCATGTGCTATTAAAGTAAATGGTCGTGCAACTCTTGCTTGTAAAGAGAGTATGACAGACATGATAGAACTCTTTGGAAATGAACTTACAATTGAACCACAAAGCATCAAAAGATCTGTTAAAGATATGATTATTGACAAAAGTGATTTTTGGGAGAAACATGCAGATGTCACCCCTTATGTTGTTACTGATGTTGATGAAAATCCTACTGTTGAGAACTTGGTTTCACCTGAAGATGCTGAAAAAATTAATGATGCTGATTTATGTATTCAATGTGGTGCATGTCACTACTCTTGTCCTGTTGTTGAAGTCAATGATGAGTTCTTTGGACCGGCTGCATTTGCTGCGGCATACCGTTTTGAAGCAGATGTTCGTGATGAAATAGGCACACAGAGACTCGAAGCAGTCCATCAAACAAACCAAGGGGTTTGGGATTGTGTCAAATGTTTTGAGTGTGCAGAAGCCTGCCCGAAAGATATTAACCCAATTGAAAAAATAACATCACTCCACCAAATGCTTTTCAAAGAAAATGTAGCGACTTCAAATGTAGCAACACGCCATGCAGTAGGGTTTAAACACTCTATTGCTAGAAATGGTGTTCTTGATGAGGGTGGTATGGTTCTCTACTCTGAACGTGCTGCTGTTGTCAAACACATTCCATTGGCTCTCAATATGTTTAGAAAAGGCAAAATTGTACCACCATGGGGCATTGTAAAATCAGAAAATCTTGATGAAATTCAAAAATTAGTAAAATCTTCATCAACTGCAAAGTTTTAGAGTTAAGGAAAAAATATGAGTAAATTAAAATACGCACTTTTTACGGGCTGTACTGCAAAACAGAGTACTCCAGAACAGTATATGTCAACAATGGCAGTTGCAGAAAAATTAGGAATAGAACTTGTAGAGTTAGTAGAAGCCTCTTGTTGTGGTGCTTCTCACTTACAAGATTATGATGACTTTTTATCACTGGTACTCAATGCGAGAAATATCGCTTATGCTGAGAAACATGGTCTTACAATGGTTACTATCTGTAACACTTGTCAGCTTAACACTGCAATGACAAAACATCGTCTTGATAACAATGCAGAACTCAAAGCTCGTGTTAATGAAAAACTTGAAGAAGTTGGTTTAGAGTACAAAGGAACTTCTGATATTACTCACTTTTTATATGCAATTATTGATGATATTGGACTTGATAAAGTCAAAGAGATGGTCGTTACACCATTAAGCCAATTTAACATTGCTCCTTTTTATGGCTGTCACAATATCCGTCCTTCAGAACTGCAAAATGAGACTCACAACTCACCTGAAAACCCATACAACCCTACCTCACTAGATGATTTAATCATTGCTTGTGGTGGTGAGACTGTTGATTATGAAGAAAAAAATAAATGTTGTGGTTTCCATGTAGAGCTTCAAGCACCAAAAACTTCGGCTATCCTTGCAGGAAATGCAGTCGCTGGTGCTATGGATGGCAATGCTGACTGGATGGTAACACCCTGTCCACTTTGTCATCTGAAACTTGATACACAAACAGGACATCTCTCAAAAGAGATTGGTCGTGAAGTAGCACTTCCGGTCCTTCATATGCAACAAATGATTGGTCTTGCACTTGGTTGTAGTAAAGAAGAACTCGGTCTCAAACACCACGTTGAGTCTGTAGATTTCGTTTAATCTTTCGTGTCTGATTCAATCGAAATTATTTCATGGAATGTCAATGGTATTCGTGCCGTTGGCACCAAAGATGCTTTAAAATGGATCGATGAAAGAGAACCTGACATCTTATGCCTTCAAGAAATCAAAGCCCTTCCCCAGCAAATTCCCGACAGTTTATTTGAAAAAGAGTATACAGAGCTTCATGTAAATTCAGCCGATAAAAAAGGCTACAGCGGAACAGCAACTTTTAGTACACTCACAAGTGATTACACTAGCAATGACCATCATATTGACACCTTGCATGAAGGTCGTATTATTGAAACGCATTATGATGATATTGTTCTCTTTAACATCTACTTTCCAAATGGACAAAAAGATGAAGAACGCCTTGCGTATAAAATGAAATTTTATGATGATTTACTTGCACACTGTGAGCTCCTCAGAGAAGAAGGCAAAAGCATCATTATCTGTGGTGATGTCAATACAGCACACAGAGAGATAGACCTCAAAAATCCAAAAGCAAATGCAAAAACAAGCGGTTTCTTACCAATTGAGCGCGTATGGATTGATAAACTCTTAGCACATGGCTACATCGATACTTTTCGTTATGTCAATGGCGATGAAGCAGACAGATACAGTTGGTGGAGCTACCGCTCAAGTGCCAGAGTGAAAAATGTCGGCTGGAGAATCGATTACTTTTTTATAAGTGAAGATTTAGCCGAAAATTTAGAAGATGCCTTTATACTTGATTATATAGAAGGATCCGATCACTGTCCTGTAGGGATTCGCCTCGCACTTTAATGTGTAGGTATCTTTACAGCACCACACTTACTGCTTGTACTTGGCACCCCACACTTTGCTGCACCACATTTGATAGTATTTTCCCGAGTTTCATGCATTTTCTTCTTTACAGATGCACCCCATTTACTCTTATCATGCAATCCTAAATGGGTATCAAAAGGCTCTTTCTTTTTAGTTTCTTTGAGTGTTTCTTGTGTAGTATTTGCATAAAGTATTGCATAAAACAATCCAAGTATGAGTAATATTTTTCGCATATCAAACCCCTAAACGAACAAAGACATCAAGTTCTGAAAAAACGACTGCACGTTTTGTCTCTTCTTCTAACATTCGTAACAACATATCTGCTATATTGGTATCAATATCGGGGTTAAGTTTTCGGGCATCTCTGAGTTTATCTCTTTTATTTTCATTCGTAAATCTGCTATAAGCTGGGTATGCTTCCTCTTTTGTAAGTTGGTAGTAAAGTTTACGACCAAGTTCAAAAATTTCAAACTCTTCATTTTTTCCTGTTTTTTGTACTGCATTGATGTCTAAATCAAGTAGTGTGTTTTTTTCTCTCAAATAAGCTTGCAACTTCATATAAAAACCAATATAAGCTGGAGAATAATTTAATAAAACTCTCTCATTAAAAGCTTCAAAAGATTCTTGTTTTTTACGGAGTTTTTTATACTCTAATGCAAGAGTCTCTACATAGTAACGGGCAAAACGCAAGGGAGTCGATTTTAAAACAGTGTAGCCATTTTTGCCTTCACTCACAATCTTTCCACCAAGTGTTATATGCACACCATCTTCTGTTTTTCCATCAACTTTCGCTTTACACCCCTCAAAACCGATGTCAGCTATTTCATGAGTTCCACACCCTTTTACACAAGCTGACCAGTAAAGACGTATACGACCCTCGTCTAAAGGCACTGCGTTTGTAAGATACTCTGAGAGTGCAATTGCATCGCGTTTATTCTCAATCACACCAAAACTACAATGCTCGGTTCCTGCACAGGCAATAAGGTTATTAAAATATGGTGAATTAACATTTTTATACTCTTTAAAAAAATCATCCGCTAAAAGTGCATCTGGATCACTAACACCCATAATGTAAAGATTTTGTTCCACACTAAAACGCAACTCTCCATTTCCAAACACTTCACTCAGAGCAGCAGCTTTTAGCAGTGCCGTTCCACTAAAAATCCCTGATGGTACAACAACTTGCACGGCGAAGCTCGCATCTTTGAGTTGAACGAGTCCATGTTGGGTGTCGTGCGCATTGGCTATAGTTAAGGTGTCTCCTGCACTCGCAAAGTCAATGCCTGCTGTTTCACGAATCGCAGCAGAGATACTCTCCATGCCAACAGCATCAATGAGAAAATGGAGTCTATTTTTATTGCGATTATCACGGAAACCATATTTTTGAAAGATTGTAATGATGGCATCATAAGCCGCAAGCACCTCACTCTCAGAGACTAAAAATATATCGGCACTCTTTGCAATCATACCAACACGACCACCAAGATACATATTGTACCCATAGCGTCCATTTTTTTGTGCAAGTACAAAGGAGCAATCGTGACCAAAAACATTACATCTATTCGCTGTGGAACCTGTGATAGCAGTATTAAATTTTCGAGGTAGTGTAGAAATCCATTCAGGATTAAAAAGAAATTTTTCTTGAATTTTCAAAAGAAGATTATACGATGGCAAAATGTTATCAAAGCCAAGAGCATCAAGCGGGTCTGTGACAATGTTTCTAAAATTATCAACTCCTGTTTGGTATGAATTTAACCCTACCTCTTTGAGTTGTTTTAAAATAGCAGGCATATCTTCTATGTGTAGATAGCGAAACTCTATCTGTGAACGGGTCGTAATGTCAATATAGTCTTTCCCATAATTCTTCGCAATTTCACCAAGTGTTTTTGCCTGTAGTGCACTCAAATGTCCCCCTGCTACACGCACACGCATCATAAACTGTTTTGGTGTGAGTCCATCTTTATCATAAATACCAAAACATTTTAAAAAATACTTTTTATCCTCATCGGGAATAGAGTCATACCCCTCTTTAGCATATTTTTCTATCGCCTCATACGCCTCCATAGGCGATTTAAGATCTTTTGTTTTTTCAATTTTATTGACTTTTTTACTTCTTGCGAGTTTGGCTTCTTCTAAAATTTGCATGACTACTTTTTCCTCTCTTTTAATCTTGTAAATATTCGTATTGTGGTAATTTATCGTGAAGATTCACAACATCACCTATCACAATGAGTGCTGGTCGTAAAGCATCTTTACACAAAGTATCTAACTCTGCAAGTGTTCCGGTGAGGACACTTTGATTGCTTCTTGAGGCATTAGAGATGA
>JALWON010000005.1 GCA_027083475.1 Sulfurimonas sp. | reverse complement strand
TTACACAGCAGATGACAACTTAATTGCATGTAAAAGAGTAAAGGCAAAAGAGAAGAACTTTAAAGTAGTCTATATGGGAGAGGAGCAGCTTTTAAGAGCATTAGAAGCAGAACTCAAAACTCTTTTTGGTAAAAATCTCAAGTACATTTTAGCACCTGAAGCCTATGTGGGGTGTTGGTTTTTGACTATTTTACATAAAGATGCCGATAAATCTCATGGTATCAAGAGTGTGAGTGAGTACATGGATTTTGATTTGGCTCAACTGAGTGTATTTGGTGATAATTTCAATGACTTAGGAATGTTTGCTCTTGCTGGTACTTCTGTGGCAGTTGCAAATGCACAAGAGGAAGTAAAACACAGGGCAGACATTGTGCTTCAAGAGACAAATGATGAAGACGGTGTCGCAAAATATTTAGAGAGGTTGCGTAATGACTAAACAATCAAGCTTTATTCCGATGCTTATTATAGGCATTTTATTTTTCATTTTTGGTTTTGTGACTTGGCTTAACGGTTCGCTCATTCCTTTTCTCAAAGTTCTTTTAGACTTGAGTAGTTTTGAAGCCCTCTTTGTCAGTTTCGCATTTTATATCGCTTACACGGTGATGGCATTACCGATGGCTTTTTTGCTAGAAAAAACAGGCTATAAAAATGGTATGGCAATTGGACTTGGTGTGATGGGAGTGGGGAGTTTACTTTTTATTCCTGCTGCGTTTGGTGCGAGTTTTATGCTTTTTTTAGTGGCACTCTTTACACTTGGAACAGGACTTACCATACTCCAAACAGCTTCAAACCCTTATATAGTGCTTTTAGGTGATATAAAAAGTGCGGCAATGCGCATTAGTATTATGGGACTCATCAACAAAAGTGCAGGTATTTTAGCACCCATTGTGTTTACACTGCTTATTTTTTCAGATATGGGAAGTGCTGAGAGTTTAACAGTTGAAGAGACAGCGAACTTAGCATCGCGTTTGGTTGTGCCTTACATTACGATGGCAATAATTCTTTTCGCACTCATTGCACTTGTAAAGTTTTCGGCACTCCCTGAAGTGGAATTTGAAAAGAATGAAATTCAAGATGAGAAGTCTATTTTTGCTTTTCCTCGTGTTATTTTAGGGGCGGTCGCACTCTTCTTTTATGTAGGCATAGAAGTCATAGCAGGTGATACCATAGGCTTATATGCACAAGAGATAGGCTTAGTAAACGCAACGGCATTAACATCCTATACGATGGTTTTTATGGTTTTGGCTTATGGGGTAGGGGTTGCGTTTATTCCAAAGGTTCTCTCTCAAGAAAAAGCACTCGTTCTCTCTTCTCTTTTGGGAATACTATTTGTAGGTGGTATTGTTTTCTCTTCAACAACCGAGACAACAATCTCGGCAATTTTATGGGGTTGGAGTGGGGTAGGACTCTTACCTAACAGCATTACTTTTGTAGCACTTTTAGGACTCTCAAATGCCCTTGTCTGGCCGACAATTTGGCCTTTAGCTTTGGAGGGACTTGGCAAGCATACAGCAAAAGCAAGTGCGTTACTCATTATGGCGATTTCAGGAGGGGCATTACTCCCACTTCTTTTTGGAAAAATCGCACAAGTGAGTGGCAATATGCAAGTCTCTTATGCTCTTGGGATACTCTTTTATGGTGTTATTTTACTCTATGGCATGAAGTGGCATAAAAAAGAGCAGTGGGTTTAGAAAACATCTGCGTTTCTAAACTCCGCAATCTCCATTTCCACCATTTCATCTATCATAATTCTAAAAAGTTCTGAGAGCATATTTGGGTTGATGTTTAATTCTATCCCTTTTTTACGAACATTTTGCATAATAGCATCGATTCTATCTTGTGCTTTGACTTCATCGACACTATTTTTAAAAGCTGCTGCTTGGCGGATAAGATGACTGCGTTGTGAAATGAGATTGACTATATCGGCATCAAGCAAATCAATCTCATCACGAACTTCTTGGAGGGAGTGGCACTCTTTTAAGTGTGGCATAACAAATCCTTTTTCTTTATGATAACGAAAAAGAGATAATGTATGGGTATTAGTTATGGGGTGCTTTCTGATTAGGCTTTATTACAAATGAAGCTATCAAGGCAATAGTCGCTATGATAGCACCTAAAATATAGTATGTCATCCTTCACTCCTTTTTATAAGTTTATACCCAGCTATATAAAGTGCAATAAAGGAGTAAACACTTAAAGATATAGAAATAATATTTAAGTGTTCTTCTTTCATATAGATATTGATAACTGAGAGAGCTGTAAAAATATTGAAAAGGCTATTAGCCCTTTACCTACCTCTTTTAGTGCTTCATTATATCACAAAAAAGTGTATTCACTTTCTAAGTGCCTAACAAAAATAAATGACATAAAAGTAGGATTGAAAATTGCTATATAAAAAGTATGAAATACATAGCATTAAATGAAACAATAACTGAAA
>JALWON010000004.1 GCA_027083475.1 Sulfurimonas sp. | reverse complement strand
ATTTTAGTCAAAATGGCAGCTGTTTTAAAAAGTTTAGCACAAAAGTATGATGCTTCGTTATTTAAACTCCCTTCTGATGAGTATGCTTTAGTAATGCAAAGACCAAACACATTAGAAGACAAAAGGAGGATGCTCCAAGAGATACTCCGTCGTGTTGCAGATGAAAAGTTTGTCTTAAATGATACAGAAATTCAGATAACAGTTACAGTGGCAACAGCACTTGTTGATAAGAACGGAACGGGTTTAGTCAATGCTGATATGGCACTAAAATTGGCAAAAAAATCTGCAAAAAATTATGTGATTTATGATGAAAATTTGAAACTGTCGAGCCAATACAGAAAAAATATAGAGATGGTGAAAACGATTAAGAATGCTTTGGCTCATGACAGATTTGTTCCCTACTTTCAACCATTGCTCAATCTTCATACAGGAAAAATAGAGAAGTATGAGGCACTTATTCGTTTACAAAAAGAGGACGGCAGAGTGCTTGCACCTTTTTTCTTCTTAGAGATAAGTCAGAAGATAAAAGTGTACTCAGAATTGACTGCTATCATGATAGAAAAAACATTTGCCTATTTTCAAAACAGAGCCATGGATTTTAGCATCAATCTCTCTTTTTCTGATATTTTAAATCAAAAAACACAAAAGTTTTTATTTGAAAAAATTCAAGAGTATGGTATCGCGAGTCAATTGACAATAGAAATTTTAGAAACACAGGAAAATGATGGGGAAATTGCCTTAAAAGAGTTCATTAATGAAGTTTATAAAGTAGGTGCATCTATTGCTATTGATGATTTTGGTAGTGGGTATGCAAACTTTACACATATTACTGACATACAATCAGACTTTATGAAGATAGATGGCTCTTTGATAAAAAATCTTGATAGTGATGCAAACGCACGCTTGATTGTTGAGACGATTATTGTCTTTGCAAGAAAACTCAACAAAAAGATTGTTGCTGAGTTTGTACACTCTCAAGAAATCTGTGAGATTGTCAAGGCAATGGGTGTTGATTATATTCAAGGGTATTACATTGGAGAACCACTCCCTGAGATTTTAGATACTACTACTACTTTGCAAGTATAAAAAGATTGTTACTTGCATGAGTTACTTCTAAAAATCGCTCTTTGAGCTCTCTATCAAATGTCAAAATAAAGACATTGGTATTTTTGAGTTTGGCTTTTTTGAATTTTTCGAGCAGGACATCATCGGCTACATTTTTTCCATGTTCACACTTTACAAAATCAAAAGATTCAAGTCTCTTACCATAGTCAAATAAGTTGGCTTCCCACTCTGCACGTTTTAGGTAAAGTGAATCAGGGTTTGCTGCGAGATGAATGTTTTCATCGGCGATTTCATAGGGTTCAATCACATCACTGAAAATCGAGCTAATCGTAGAAAAATTTTCAATATCCCAAAAAAGTTCACTTTTTTTCAAAGAAGATTTTTTCTTTTTGTTGATGAGGGTTAATCGTTTGGTAATGTTGTAGCTAGTGTGTGCCGAGTCGTTGGTGTAGATGATAGAGTTTTTGAGCTTTTGTGCATCTTCTGTGGAAAATTTGAGAATTTTACCCAGTTGGAGATACAAATCTAAAAGTGCAAGCTCCTCTTGAGAACTTCCTTTTTGGTAGGATTTGAGTGTATGGAGTTTTTTTGTAGAAAAAAGGAGATGTACTCCCATTTTTTCATGATTTGCATAGGCTTGTTTGACACGAAAAAAGATATTTTTGGCTTCTTTACTTTGAGTAAAAGCGATCTTTCCTCGATATTTTTTTTCAATATAAATGGCAGTTGTGTGCATACTTAGCGGAGCTTGAAAAATTCTAAGGCTTCGAGTTGGTCATCACTTAAGTACTCATCTTTAAAGTTTTCATTATGTGTAATGACATCTTTAATTTTACTTTGTGCATATGTAAAGAGTATCTCATAGGCTTCTTTGTGGTCATCAATAAAACCTAAGCCGCTAAATTGGTAAGAGGGCTCCTCTCTTTCTATACAAAGGAGGGTACCTTGTGCTTTTTCTTCTAATATTTCTACTAAAACACGGTAAGGAATACTAAATTCAACAGCTTGCCAGCCAATCTCTTCTAAATCATCATCAGCAAATCTATCGACACCATCATTAGTTGTGTCATCATAAGAGGCTCTTTGTGTGTTTATTTTGATGAGCTCTTGCCAGTTTGAAAAAGCTTTAATGAGCACACGGTTATCATCTTCTACAATTTGGTAATTTTTCCCCATAATTTCTTCAAGTGTTTGGGGCTTACTTGGCATGAGTGCATTGGTTGGTCTTGGGGTATGTTGCCCCTCGTAGATGAGGATTGCATTGTCTTGAAAAGGAGCATACACAATATCCCCTCTTATAGTAATCCCAAAACGCCGTGTAGAGTGAATTGCTTTTAAGAGTTCTTGTTTATCACTTGTAATTATTTCATTAAAAAGGTTAAATTTTTTCATTACTATCTCGCATTTTTGGTTAAATTTCTTGGCATTATACATAACTAATGAAAGGTTTATTATTAATTGAGTATAATGCGACAAATTTTTAAGGTTAAGACCTTAAGCAGACACAAGGAAATATGATGGCATTAAATGTTTATTATGACAAAGATACAAGTTTAGACCTAATTAGAAGCAAAACAGTTGCAATGATTGGGTTTGGTTCTCAAGGACATGCACATGCGGAAAACTTAAGAGATAGTGGTGTTGAAGTGGTTGTAGGTCTTCGTAAAGGTGGATCTTCTTGGGCAAAAGCTGAAGCAAAAAACTTTGAAGTACTTACAGTTGCAGAAGCTACTGCAAAAGCAAATGTAATTATGATTCTTCTTCCAGATGAAGATCAAGCAAGAATCTACAAAGAAGAGATTGAGCCAAATCTTAATCCTGGAGATACTATTGCATTTGGTCATGGTTTTAACATTCACTACCAAAGCATTATTCCTGCAAAAGACATTAATGTCACAATGATTGCACCAAAAGCTCCAGGGCATACTGTACGTTCTGAGTTTGTTCGTGGTGGTGGTATTCCTGATCTTATTGCTGTTGGAAACAACCCAAGTGGTCAAACAAAAGAGTTAGCACTCTCTTATGCTTCTGCTATTGGTGGTGGTCGTACAGCTATTATTGAAACAACTTTCAAAGATGAAACTGAGACTGACCTTTTTGGTGAGCAAGCGGTGCTTTGTGGTGGAGCAACTGCTCTTGTTCAAGCTGGTTTTGAAACATTAACTGAAGCTGGTTATGCTCCTGAAATGGCATACTTTGAGTGTTTACATGAGTTAAAACTTATTGTTGACTTGATGTTTGAAGGTGGTATTGCAGATATGAGATACTCTATCTCCAACACTGCTGAGTATGGTGACTATGTTTCTGGAAAACGTGTAATCAATGATGAATCAAAAGCTGCAATGAAAGAGATTTTAAAAGAGATCCAAGATGGTAGATTTGCAAAAGATTTCATCTTAGAAGGTCAAGCAGGATACCCTCGTATGAAAGCTGAGCGTGCAAACGCAGAAGCATCTCTTATTACACAAACTGGTAATAAACTCCGTGAAATGATGCCATGGATTAGTGCGAATAAAATCGTAAACACAGACGAAAACTAGTATTTATTTTTTTGTGGTATAATTTTATTATAACAAGGTAGCTCCTTTTTAGTTATGGCTGATTACCATAATTATTGGGATGATAAGGGTAACTAGTTTTTCTAGTTACCCTTTTTTTTTGCTAAATTTTTAGTGGGCTGTGTTGGGCGGGATTCCAATAGAAGGCGCTAACCTTGTATACAAAACTAGTACTAATCATGCTAATCCTGATGTTCGTGTTTATCACATTCGTCTTTATTAGCAAAAAAGAGGGCTTCATCACCCCTCTTGATTAGTACTACTCAAACTACAACAGCTTCTGCACACGTATAAGAGTAGAGAGTAAAATGGCATGCTTGTCAGCATTGGAACTCTTCATTTTTAATTCACTTCCTAAAAGCAGTTCATGGAGTTTTGAATAGGTGTGTAGTTTAAATTTCATACAGAGTGCTGCTTTTTCATCGACTACAAATTTTGGGGCAGGGTAGCCAAGGATTTCCAGGGCATTTGGGGCACCATTGACTCTGATGTAGATGTTAAACATATAGAGTTGCGTTATGTAGGCTGTGATAGCTGTAATGATGCGTATTTCATCTTCGCCATGTTCTAAAATGTTTTTTAAATCTTCTGTAAACTCTTTTTTAGTCAATATCTTTTTGATGAAACCATCAATGTTTACTTCACTGAGTCCATAAACAAGATTCTCAACATCTTTACTTGTTATCGCTCTGTCATAGACACGAAATTTCTCTATTTCATTACAAGCTAATGCCACATCGCCATTGTGAATACTTAAGAGCTGAGAGATAGTGTACTTGTCTATTTGTACCTTTTTTTCTTGTGCTATATGTGCTACTATATTTTGTGCTTCATACTCTTTTGGGTGAAAAAAACGCACAGACATTGTTTTTTTTCCTGCAAAAGCTTTTTTGTTGTTGTAAATTTTATGGTCACTGCCATAGTAGGCATAGACAAAAATATTGTCAGGATTTTTTTCGCAAAATTCAAGGAGGGTATCAAGCTCTTTTTTAGGTACTTTCTTTTCACTTTTGATGATGAGAATGTTTCTGTCTCCAAAAAGAGAGGCTTGGGAGAGATGGGCTTTTGCAGTGCTAAAATCATACTCATCATGATAAAAGCTCAGCATATTGGCATCTTCGATTTGTGTCATCATTTTTGTATACATATCAATCAAAAAAATAGATTCGCCAAAAAAAACAAAACTATTGGAGACTGTTTTGCTGGCAATGGCTTTGTCTAACTCATTTTTATACATCGTCTTTTCCAATGACACTTGCAAATATTTTTGCTTTGGCAATATCTACTTTTTCGATTTTGACAATTACATTTTCAAACAGTATGACATCTGAAGCAGAGGTAATATGGAGTCGTGCTCCTTTAATCGTATCATTGAGGTCTGCTTTTATTTCTGTTTCTGTACTAACGATTTTGGCTCGAAAAGTTTTGTGAGTATTTTGCTCTGCCCATCTTGCAAATTTACGTGCCATAAAATCGACTTCAATTGTGCTGGCTTCTCGCTCTTTTTCGCTGATAGTCATCGCTAAAGACTCAATATTGCGTAAAACATAAGAACCCTCTTTTGTATCACCTGCATTGATTGCCTTGATGAGTCTATGGACAATCAAATCAGAATAACGCCGTATCGGAGAAGTGAAGTGTGTATAGGCTTCAAAACCAAGTCCAAAGTGCCCTGAGTTAAGAGGTGCATAACGTGCCTGCATTTGAGAACGGATGATGAGGGTATCTACATCTGCTTCCAAACCCATTTCTTGTGCTTGTTTTTGGATGTTGCTAATTGTCTCTTTAATGGTGCTTTTGATGTCAATATCCATCCCGATGCCTGCAAGTTCTTGATAGAGTTTTTGCAATTTTGCTTGCGAAGGGGGTTCATGAATTCTAAATATACCGCGATCAAACTGTGCGGCAGCTGCTTTGTTTGCTAGAAGCATACAGTCTTCAACAAGGGCATGAGAAGGTGTCTCAGGGGCTTCTTGTGTAGAGATGAGGTTGCCATACTCGTCGAGTTGCATCTCTATCTCAGTGGAGCGAAAATCGTACCCAACTTGTAAACGTTTGGCCTTGAGCCTATCTGTGAGGAGTTTTAAATGTTTTAAATCTTCAAATATTTGTTGCTCTTTTTGATTTTTGGCTTTGAGTTTTCCTTCAAAAAAGGCATCGATTTCCTCGTAGTTAAATCGCCTGTCTGAGTGGATGATAGCCTCATAAACATGAGAGTGTTTGACTTCTAAGCTGTTTATATCGAGTTGCATTTCAAAAACAAAGGCAAGTCTATCAACATGTGGTTGCAGTGAACAGAGTGTTTCACTGAGTTGTCGTGGTAACATAGGAATAGAACGATGGGGAAGGTAGATAGAGAAACTTCTGTAAATGGCTTCATTATCGAGGGCACCAAAGGGCTTTACATATTCGCTGACATCTGCTATGGCAACATAGAGTGTTGTATTTTTATGGTCATAGTAGATGGCATCATCATAATCTTTTGCAGTGACTGGGTCAATAGTACAAAAGGCCAAATCTCTTAAGTCTTTGCGTTTTGGGTGTTTTTTTGCATCGACTGGTTGGAAGGATTGTGCGATTTCTAAGACATCTGCTTCAAAGGCATCATGTTTGTTAAATTGTGCAAGGACAATGTGCTCATCGACTAAGGGATCATTGAGGTTGCCAAGTTTTTCTAAAACAGTGTTTTCTTGATTGTCAATTTTAAATACATCACCGATTGTGTGTGTTGCAAGCTCCTCTTGGGTAAGCTCTGCCCCTATTGGGTACTCGGTTTTTAAATCAACTAATGCCTTATGCCCCTCTTTTTGAATGATGTACGCCACACTATAGCTCTGTTCTCTACCGACAATTTCAGCAATTTTTGCACTTGGGGTACCGCGTTTACCCAAAAGTCTTTGGGCGATAATCAGGTCACCCTCTTGTGCTGTACCTAAATCATTTTCACCTATAAAGAGGTCCCGTATATTTTCTCCAATGACATGCAAGTAGGCAGTTCCTTTTTGCACAAGTCCTAAAGTTCCCGCACGGTATTTTGAGTGAAATTTATAGATATTGTCTGTTTTTGTGAGGTATTTTTTTTGAAGCCAAGTTTGGATGAGTTGGGATTCTTGCGGAGCGATGTCTAACTCACTCAAGCCATGAGTGAGTCTAATAAGTAGAGATTTCAAATGGAATTTATCTTGCGTTTTCGAGCGCTTTGTCAAAACTTTCCATGTCTAGATCATATTGAGTAATCAATGCTTTAGCTGCTTCTTCACTTGCATCAGTGATTTTACCGTTAATAGGCACAGCAACACGCACAACATGTAAAATTTGTGCAGCACGTTGATCTTCTTCTAGGGCTTGATCAGGACTTTGACAGTTTCTTAACACATCTACAAGTTTCTCTTCAAATTTCCAATGTTTAAATATAGTTGCACTCACTTCTGGTGTTTGTGCACCAACAATTGCTTGTTCTGCTGCTTCAACATCACCAAGTTCTGCCAAGGCATCACGGAACTCTTCTTCTTTTCCATCTGCAACAACTTGCTGCGCAATGAGTACCTTACCTATTTCTACAAGAAACGCAGCAGGAGAGAGAACACCTAAAAGACGATTCTCTTTTCGTAAACACCATGCTGTCATTAAACCGTGTTGTTTCTTGGAAAGTGCAGAGAACATGTCATTGTTAATGCCATAGGGTGCAAGGTTGAGTGTAAAACTCTTTTTTACTATAGATGCAAGGGCAAAGCCACGAACAGTTCCCATACCAAAGAGGCCTACTGCCTGAGAGATTGCGTTGATTTCACGAGAAAAACCATAAAGTGGAGAGTTTGCTGCTTTTAAAATATCTGCTGTTAAAAGAGGGTCTTTTTCCAATATCTTTACCATATCATTAAAAGTACTATCTGGATCTTGGTACACGGCTTCAATTTGCATTGCTGATTCTGGAAGTGGCGGCAGTTGCTTAATTTTTTTCAGTATGTCTTCTGTCATTTTGTCTCTCTTTATTTTAGATTTAATACAATTATATTCATTAGAAGTAAATATACTCTTAATGTTTACGAAAAACTGTTATTATTTTTAAAATATTTGAAAAAGGACACGAATGTACAGAGATGCGATGCTAACGCAACTAGGGTATAAACCAAATGAGGCACTATTAACACAACTCAAAAAGATAGAAGAAAACACTACTGGCTATGAAAAAATTCAAAAGCATATCATGGATTTACATGATCATCTTAAAGTAGATAATGCCTATGTGGCACTCTCAAATAGCAATGATTACTTTAAAATCAAAATAGAGTCGCATACTCCTGAAATAGCACAAGAAGCGCATGAAAAAGTGAATCGTTTTAGTAGTAAGTTTAAGGTAAAGGTAAAAAAGGTAGAAGATAAAGAGACTTACTATATACTAGGGTTTGAACACTAATTTGAAAGAACCGATGAGCCTTGAGGGCTATGATAACCTTGTAGAAGAGTTTAAATATTTACTCGAAGTAGAAAAACCAAAAACAGCACAAGAAAAACTTGTAGCTGCTGCGTTGGGTGATCGCAGTGAAAATGCAGATTATCAAGCGGCAAAAGAGAAGTTGCGTTTTATAGATAAACGTCTTTTTTATCTCAATAAAATGATACAAAACGCAGTTGTCATCGACCCCTCTTTGCATGAACATAAAAGAGTGAGTTTTGGGAGTAGTGTGCTTGTAATAAATCTTGATACAGATGAAGAAGAACACTATACTCTGTGTGGTGTTCTTGAGAGTGAACCTGAAAATGGTTTAATCTCTATACATTCACCACTAGCAAAGGCAATGCTTGGCAAAGAGGAGGGTGATACTTTTACAATAAAGCTTCCAAAAGGGAACAAAGAGTACGAGATTGAAAAAATAACATATAAAAATATCTTTTCTTTAAAGAAAAATATCCGTACTCAGCATGATTTTGCTTTTCATTAGTATAATTTTTCTATAAGGTCACTTCCACATTGTAACTCATTGAACCATTGTAAAAAAAGTGCTGCATCTTTAGCTTCAAATACAAAACCATGTTGTGGGGCAATTTTGTTTATATCAAATTTATGTACCCGTTTTACCCATGCACGACAGAGTTTATTTGACCCCATATAGCGTTGATGAAATCCAAGTAAATGTTTTGTATGATTTTCAAAGTTTGTAACTTGTTTATAGGCTTGTGGTGAGGCAACTATGGCTGCTCCAATATCTCCAGAAAAGAGAATTTTTGATTGTGTGTCATAAAGAGAGAAATTGCCGGGTGCATGCAAAAAATGTGCAGGAATAAAATGAACATACTCTGCACTCAGTTTGAGTTTTGCTCCTTTATCTGGCAGTGACATGACTCTATCCATTTGAGTAAATCCATAGTGACTCATAAAACGTACCCATAAACTGCTCATAACAAATTTTGCTTTTGTGCTGATGCTCCATTGTGCAATAGAACCAGCAACATCAGGATCTTGGTGTGAAAAGAAAATATATTTTATATTTTCAACTTTTATATGTTCACTGACTGCATCATAGAGTTCTTCAAAAATAGATGCACTCCCAGGGTCTATCAAAAAGCCAACATCGTTTTCTACGATGAGGTATTGATTGACAGAGAGAAAAGATTCTTCATGTGTTTCATCATCAAAACTAAACATGATACATTTGTGTGTGCCATTGTCATAGAGTATTTTATAATCATTCATTGCGCAATCCTTTAATTTCTCGAATAAGTGCCATTTGGCGTTTTGTGATGTATGTGACTAAATCACTCTTTTTAAAACTTTGAAACATAAAGACAACACTAAAACTCTCTTCAAACTCTTGTTTTCTCAATACTTCTGCATCTGCATTGATGGTAAAAGCTTGTTTGTTCTGTTCTAAAACAATTTCTAATCTTACTTTTTTCCCTGTGTGTAAACCAGGAGGGAGAAGATTGAATTTGAGTTTGACGGCATCGAGCGAAATGTCTTCAACCAAGAGTTTTTCAGAAAATACTGCATCTTCAATAAAAAGAGAAACATGCTGTTCCTTTTGGGGAACAACCCTGAGGGTTTTTCTTGTCACTGGAGAGGTTTTTACAAAATGGAGTGAAGAGAGAGTGACACTTTGTTGTTCAAAACTAATGTGTTCTATAGTATTGGCTTTAATACTATGGGGCAAAGCCTCAGAAACAATG
>JALWON010000003.1 GCA_027083475.1 Sulfurimonas sp. | reverse complement strand
GCTTTCACTATGAGTACCTCTTTTTTGTTGAGAAATGCTAAAGAGAAGTAGTAGAATTTATCTTCTTCTATAAGTTGCATATATTTGACTAGCTCATTATGCTCTATCTCTTGGCGTTTGTCTGCACTTAGGGCTTTATAAGTTTTTTGTTTTTTACGATTTTTTGTCTCTGTGAGTTTTAAGAACTCTTCAGCGTACTCTACAAACATCTCGTTTTTAAGAAGATTTTCGTTTGGCTTCCCCTCTAAAAGTGACTTATAATCTGCTAAATCTACCTCTATGTGTTTTACATACTCTTGAAGTAGATCTTTATCTTTAAACATCTCATTGGTTGTGAAGTCCCCACTAAACCAACTCTTTAGCATATACTCAAGATGCTTTTGCATATCTGGGTTATTTGGGCGGCGTTGTAAAAAGAGTGTGACTGTATTTGTCCCTGTTTTTCCAAATGTCCCACTGCCAAACTCAGCTATGGCTATGATGTCAAAATACTTAAAAAGTATCTCTCTTGTTTTTACATAGATATTGCTCTTGTTTGTTGCTATGTTTTGTGTTCCCTTTGAGAGTATGGAACTTGGGAGGATGATGCCTGCTACTCCATCTTTTTGGAGTAACTGCTTTGCACGCTCTATGAAAAAGCACTCTATGGAGTTGTTTGCTGTGTAGCTTTTGGCTTCTATGCTCTTGAGCAACTCAAACGCATCTCTATCTCCCTCATCAAGTGTCTCTAAAAAACCTTTGACACTGTAGGGTGGGTTTGCGACCAAAACTGAAAAGCTATCGTTTTGCACTTTGCTTTGAGAGGAGAGTGCATCAGCATAGATGATGTTAATATCATCTTGCCCATACATAAAAGAGCTCACTTTTGCTACTTTAGAGAGTCTATACTCTTTCTCTATTCCATAGATATTTTTATGGTACTCTTTAGGAAAATGGTTTGCTACTTCATTTAAAAAATGCCCTGCACCACAAGCGTAATCTATCGCTTTTGGATTATCTTGCTCTTTTTGGATGCTCTCTAGTGGAAGAGAGTTTGCTATAAACTTGACTATCGGCATAGGAGTAAAAAACTGCCCCTCACTCTGTTTAATGCCATTATCTAAAAAGCCCTCAAACATATCACCTAAGAACTGATGCTCCTCATCTGCTCCTGTGAGTTTTATATCTTGAAGCATTTTGAGTATTTTGAGAAGTACTTCAAAGTTTTGATGAAAAAGTGGTTCGTTGTGAACATCTATAAAAGAGAAGTCATTGTTAGTGAAAAACTTCAGCTCTTTAAAAAAGCCCTCTATGATCTCTTTTGTCATATTTGGCTTATCTGCAAAGACACTAAAGGCAGAGTCTATCTGAGAGTTCTCTATGTAGGTTATATCTTCACCTAAAAACTTTTTCATCCCTATTTTGTAGAGGTGGTTGAGTCTATCTTGCATAGAAAAAGGGTCATCATAAGCGACACCCTTCCAAAAAAACTTTAACTCTTGAGGGTTGTTTGCTTCATCTACAACCTTGCAGAGAAAAAGATTGACAAGTTTATCAAAAGCATTTTCACGACCACTGACATTATGCTGACGCATAATCGTTGCAAACTCATGATACTTCCCTTGAATATCTCTTGAACTTACTTGTTTTAAATCATCAACTGAGTACTTCTCTTTTCCTATCTCATAAGCTCGTGTATCTTCAAAAAGCCCTATAGTCGCATAATCTTTTTTATAGGTATCTACCCAAACAGCATAAATCTCATCTACTGTATTTGCATCTGCATAGCTTTTGAGACTTTTATCACTCTCTAGGAGTTTTTTATTGTCTGATACATTGATAAGATAGTAGTCTGCTTTTACTTTCTCATCTACAAAGTCACTTGCATAGAGTGCTATAAACTTCGTGCTTCGTGTTTGTTGGACATAAGAGAAGAGTTGTGTAGGTTTTACCTGTGTAGTGTTCCATGCTTTTGTAAACTCTGCACCTGCTGTTTTACACTCTATAATGAGAAGTGCATTTTCATCATTGTCTTTTATGAGAATATCTGCACGGCCACCACTTGCCCCATGTCCTACTTGCCACTTTGGTTCTAATTCTATGTGTTTTGGATTGTATTTTTGGGAGAGGAGCCTATCTACACACTCAAAGACTACAAAATTTTCAGCCTGTTTAAAGTTACAAGTCTGTCTTTCGTTGACTGTGAAACCATCTTTTTCAGGGTAAATAAGTTCTTGTTTTTCAAAATCAACTTTTAGCTCAGTATTAAATTCAGAAAATTTTTTAGTATAACTATCATTTGTAAGTGTAAACCCCAACTTCAATAATACTTGCTTAAAATTTCCTTTATTAATCATTATTATAATTGACCTTACGACTTTTTCAAAAACTTCGTTAAAATCTGAATTTTAACTCCGTTAACACGCCCTTCGATAAGGTCTGCATTCCCGTGAACAAGAGCGATGTTGCGAA
>JALWON010000002.1:7536-9805 GCA_027083475.1 Sulfurimonas sp. | reverse complement strand
ATCCATAGAAAAAAAGATGGTTCCCTCTACCATGCACAAGCCTTCATGCATACTTTTACCTATAAAGGAAAAGAGGCATATGTCATCTTTGACACAGATATTTCCCAAAATGTTGCTGCTGAACTTGCTTTAAAAAAACAACAAAAAAACCTGCATCATCAAGCCCATCATGATGCTCTCACAAACTTACCTAACCGTGCCCTCTTCCTTGATAGACTCCAACAAGTCATTTTGAGTGCCAAAAGAAACGAAAGACAATTTGCACTCTTTTTCATAGACTTAGACCATTTTAAAACCATCAACGACACCCTCGGACATGCCATCGGCGATCAGGTCCTCATAGAGGCTACAGCACGACTCCAACAATGTGTGAGAGAAGAAGACACGATTGCCCGCTTAGGAGGGGATGAATTTACCGTTATTCTCAAAGAGATTAAATCACAAGAAGATGTCTCAAAAATTGCGCAAAAAATTTGCACTGTTATGCGAAAAACAATCACCATAAAAAATCATGCACTCTATATCTCTGCGAGTATTGGCATTAGTATGTACCCACAAGATGCACAAGAGCGAGATGCACTCATAAAATATGCAGATACCGCTATGTATAAAGCCAAGGATGAGGGAAGAGATAATTTCCAATACTACAAAAGTTCTATGACAGAGTTTGCTTTTGAACGTGTTGTCATGGATGCAAGCCTGCGTGTTGCCATCAAAGAGGAACAATTTGTTGTTTACTACCAACCCCAAGTCGATTTACAAAACAATACAATTGTCGGAATGGAAGCCCTTGTGCGCTGGATGCACCCGCTTATGGGACTACGTCCCCCTGGAAAGTTTATTCCCCTTGCAGAAGAGAGTGGACTTATTATTGAGATAGATAGACTTGTAATGAAAGCAGCAATGCGACAATTTGTAGCATGGTATAGTGCGGGTTTAAACCCGGGAACACTCTCTTTAAACTTATCTATGAAAAAGCTCAATGAAGAAAACTGTGTGGATGAGCTCTTCACTACTATGCAAGAGTTACACTTCAAATCAGAGTGGCTTGAACTTGAAGTCACAGAAGGTCAAGTGATGGAAAATCCAGAACTCTCCATACAAAAACTACAAAAACTCAGTGAAATGGGTATTAAAATCGCCATAGACGATTTTGGTACAGGCTACTCTTCTTTGTCCTACCTCAAAAAACTCCCGCTCGATAAACTCAAAATCGACCAATCTTTTGTTCGTGATTTACCACAAGATGAAGAGGATATTGCCATTACAAAAGCTATTATTGCCCTTGGAAAAAGTCTCAAATTTACCATTATTGCCGAAGGTGTCGAAACGCAGGCACAAAAAGATTTTATGATGACAAACAAATGTGACTACATGCAGGGCTATTTTTTCTCAAAACCCATTCCTGCATTAGAAATGGAGAAATTACTTACAGACTAATCAAACTTACTTGCATCAAGGGCTAAAATCTTCTTTTTACACTCATCTAAATGGCACCCTAGCTTACAAGAAGCAACAATAATCTCTCGATGATAAAAGTTACTCATCTGAAAAGTTACAGGATCCATCCCTTTTTGAATACGAAATACTTTTTCTAAAAAATTTTGTTCAGGTTTATTATAAAAAGCCTCATAAATTTCATGATAACCAAAATGCCACTCATCATGACAGCGCACAATATTTTCAAACATCTCTTCCCCAACAAGTTCTTTGAGTTTGTTGTTAGGATTATAAAGCCACAAGCCAAAATCACACTTTTTTTTATCTTTTGGTGTTGGATTTTCTACCGAGTATCCATTAAACAAATCTTCTATCTTTTTGACTTGATCATTGTGTGCTTCTTGGGCATTTTCAATCTCTTTGAGTATATTTTCTCGTGTCATACTATTGTTCTTCCTCTCTAATTAAATTTTGATTCATTGAGTGCATGTAAACGGCGTTCTGATTTTTCCAAATTCAAAAGAAGCTCTTTTGTTGTTGCTTCTAGCTCTAAAAAATAGACTTTTGCCTTATCTAAATCAAGCGAACTAATACTACTAGAATTCAGTAATTTTGACAAGAATGTTTTTTCATCTTCATGCACAAACATATCAAATATTTTCATATAATCAACAAACCATTTTTTATGGAGTGACTCTAAACGCAGGTAAAACTGTTCACCTAAAATTCTTCGCATATGATTATCATACGAATATAACCATTTCCCAAACTCACATTTCTCCTTGGCAGCTGCTAGTGGATTGGGAACATCTATCCCATTAATTAAATC
>JALWON010000002.1:0-7526 GCA_027083475.1 Sulfurimonas sp. | reverse complement strand
AGCATGTTTTGCTTTTTGAACATCAGCAAGTGCTTCTTCTTTACTCATTTGTTCACCTTATTAGATTTATCTATCTGAATTATAACATAAATTTAAAAATTATAGTATATATTAAATAAATATACTATATAATAAGCTAAATTAAATTTTAAAGGTTATATTTATGCATCGTCCTGAACCAAGAAACCATGAAATACCATTAAATCCAAACAGATATATCGTTTCTAAAACAGACCCAAAAGGTATTATAGAGTATGGAAATGACTATTTTGTAGAAATTTCTGGGTACTCTGAATCTGAACTTATTGGACAACCTCATAGTCTCATAAGACATCCAGATATGCCAAAAATAGTTTTTAAAATGATGTGGGATAGAATCAATCGTGCCCAAAACATTATGGCAGTCGTCAAAAACCTTGCTAAAGATGGCAGTTACTACTGGGTTGTTACCGAGTTTGAGCCCAAGGTAGACCCAATTACCAACGAAATTATCTCCCATACTGCATTTCGAAAAGCAGCACCAAGAGAAGCGGTAGAAGCGATGATTCCTATCTATCAAAAACTTGTAGAGATTGAAAAAACGGGGGGAATGGAAGCGAGTGAAAAATATTTGCGAGGCTTCTTAGAAGAGCGAAAAATGACTTATGATGAGTTTATGAACGACCTCAGTGGCAACCATGGACTCTTTAAAATCTTTTTTAAAGCCATGAAAAAACTTTTTTCATAAGAAAAGGATTGGATTGCATTTAGCGTTGCCAGATGACTTTGCTTACAAAGTACAAAAATATAAAGAACACTTATTCAAATGGAATAAAATTCATAATCTTACAGGTGCAAAAGATGAAAAAACAGTGGATGCTTTCATTGCAGATGCTGTTTTTCCTGTAAGCTTTTTACCAAAAGTAAATTCTCTCATGGACATCGGTACAGGTGCTGGTTTTCCCGGGATGATTCTTGCATTTGCCCTGCCTGATGTGCAGGTTACCCTCGTTGAACCTCTCGCTAAACGGGCAAGTTTTTTACAGTTTATTAAAGCCGATTTAAAACTTGAAAATGTCACCGTAGTCAAAAAAAGAGTTGAGCAGATGCCAAGTCAAATTTATGATATAATCACATCACGAGCCGTAACTGAGACGCAAATGCTTTTGCACTTAAGTAAAAATTTTCGTAATGCAGACTCCATCTTGCTTTTTTATAAAGGTGAAAAAGTGTTTGATGAGATGGAAGATGTTTTAGAAAATATGCACCATAAAGTGATTACCACGGAGAATCGGCACTATCTACTTCTAGGAGAAAATTTATGATACTCAAATTACTGCTTGTTGGCGCTGTCATTTATGTGGTATATCGACTCTTTTTTAAACAAAAAAAGAGCTATACACCAAAAAAAGATTCACACAATGAAGCTGTCAATGAACTCATAGAGTGCCCTACTTGTGGTGTTTATGTAGAGGTAGAAGAGGCTATTTTAAGTGCTGGCAAATACTACTGCTCTTCTGAGTGTGTTCGCAAGGCTTCTTAAATGTTACTTTTTGGCCATCGTTTTATTGAGAGTGAACCATTTTATCATATTACAAACATAGATGACATCCGCCATACACCGCCAAATGCACTCCTCACCTTTGCCTTTAGCGAAGAAAATCTCGATATTATCCAACACTGCAATGCAAATGAACTCTTCTTTGCACTCAGCATTGAAAGCACTACAGAACTCATCTATGCAGCTGCACTCAATGCTACGTACATCATTGTAACACAATCATTAGCACAACGCGCACAAAAACTTGCACAGGAGTATCTTTTTGATGCAAAAATTCTTGTAAAAATAGAAAAAGATGCAGAGATTGAAGCGATGGCATTGTTAGGTATCGATGGGGTTATTTACCCGAGTGCTGTCATAAAAATCACATCATAAATGAAACCCCTCTATCTCTTTTTGGGAATTATGCTGTTCTTAAGCGGCTGTGCTTCCAAAACACCGCAGGCACATTTCCAAAATGTTTACCCGACCTTACCACCACAAACACATCCCATCATGCAAAGCACAAGGAACCCTGAGACCATACAACAAGAAAAGCAGAGTATTTATACCGCACTCTACAATGCCTACAAACAATGGAGACACACACCTTACAAATATGGAGGAACAAGCAAATACGGCATTGACTGCTCTTCACTTGTGCAACAAATTTATTGGGATGCACTCAGAGTCTCTGTACCAAGAACCACCATTTTACAATCACAAATCGGCTATAGAGTCGATAAACACCAGGCAAAAACAGGTGATTTACTCCTGTTTAAAACAGCCCGAAACACTCGTCACTCTGGCATTTACCTAAAGGATGGGGATTTCATCAATGCTTCTTCCAAACATGGAGTCACACTCTCAAACCTCAACAACCCCTACTGGAGAAGAAAGTACTGGCAAACAAGACGGATATTACCTTAAGGAAACCTTAAATAATTTTACGAGGGATGTGTGATTTTAAAGAGGTTAAAACTTCATAGCTAATCGTGTTGGCAAAATCAGCAACCACTCTGGCATCATTAAAGATGAGCAGTTCCTCTTTTTCACTTAAAAAGGAGCTGTTATCCATAGAGATTCTTCCTGCTATTTTTGTACCATCAGGTGTGGTATGAATGTGTGAACACATGCGTATAAAACCATCTCCATACCCAAAATCATAGTTGCTTACCCTGCAAAATTCATCAGCTTCAAATGTGAGTCCATACCCTACTTTCTCACCCTTTTGAAGCACCCTTGAAGAGATTTTTTTCGCATACAGACTCAGAATTGGTTTGAGTTTTATCTTACTCAGAGACTCTGGCATCTCTAAACACCCATAGGCGGCGATTCCAACACGTACCATATCTTCATCAAATCGTTGTTCACGAAAAAGTGCAGCAGAGTTACAAGAGTGAAAACGCAAATCGTGAGAAACCTTGCGTTTTACTTCAGAAAAAATCTCTTTTTGTAGCTCATACACACCATCAAGTTCATCTGCACAGGCATGATGTGTAAAGAGCGCTTCAAGCTGTAAACCCTGCGTTTTCACGAGGGAAAATGCACTCTCTAACTCACTTATTTCTATGCCGTTGCGGTTCATCCCTGTATTGACCTTTAACTCTACACGTGTCCCTTTTGGAAACTTTTGAATACTGTGTATATCGTTAATCGTATAAAGAATTTTTTCACTTGCCACCTTGGGTATATCTGCTAAAACAAGAATATATTCAAAATACTTTGCCACTGCATTTGCTTCTGCGTTTGTGCGAACAACCGCTTTACTAATTCCATACTCTTGTGCCATCTGTGCCACTTCTAAAAGTCCATGTCCATAAGCATTGTCTTTTAAAACAAGTGCCACTTTATCTTTTCCATAGCTGCGTTTGGAGATAATGTCGAGATTGTAAAAGAAATTTTTTTTACTGAGAGTTATAGAAGCCATAAGGAATTATACACTATGAACTTACAAAATGGATTAATTGCTGAATTTTATGAACAATCTTTTACACAAATCATCTTCCCACATGCACAAACTGACTGGCGACCTTATCTCAAAGAGGCACAAGAAACTTTTGTAAACATTATCAATGCCATTAGAAAATACCAACCCTGCAAAATCATTTGTGCCGATGTTCATGCCGTCAAAAAACATTTTCCAGATACTCATAATTTAGACTTTATAGCATACCGCTGTGATGATACTTGGGCAAGAGACTGCTCGGCATTAAGTCTTTATAATAATGGGAAAAAAGAGTTACGAAACTTCACTTTTAATGCTTGGGGCAACAAGTTTGATGCCACGCGAGATAATGCCATGAGTGCCTTTGTAAACCCCCAAGCTATTGTCTGTAATTTTATTTTAGAAGGGGGTGGCGTTGAGAGTAATGGAGCAGGCATCATCCTCACAACACGCCAAACCATGCACAACCGCTATCCGAATCTAAGTAAAACAGAAATAACAAAATTGCTACAAAAATTTCTGCTTGCCAAAGAGGTACTTTTTTTAGAGCATGGCTTTTTGTTAGGTGATGACACAGATGCTCACATAGACACCCTCGCTCGCTTCGTTCGTGAAGACACCATCATGTATGTGCAGTGTTTAGACAAAAATGATGCACATTATGAGGCATTGGCACTGATGGAGAACGAGTTGCAAACACTTGCCAAACACCATCAGTTCCAACTCATCCCACTCCCTATGGCGGATGCTGTTTTTTTTGAGGGGGAACGACTCCCTGCAACCTATGCCAATTTTCTTTTTGTCAATGGTGCTGTGCTGCTTCCTACCTATAATGTCAAAAGTGATGCCAAGGCGATAAGCCTCTTTGAAAAAACATTTCCAAACCGAGACATCATTCCTCTCGATTGCTCCATCCTCATCCGCCAACATGGCTCTTTGCACTGTGTGAGCATGAACTTTTCTATTTAGGCACAGTTTTTAAGTTTCTTTTAGAAAAGTGTTGCTACAATTGTTAGATAATGTATAAAATAATTGAAAGGCATCCTGATGCAAATAGAATCTTATCGTTACAACGGGACATGGAATAAAACTTTTGATACCTCTTTAGACTCTCAAAACACCCTTGTGCTGCTTTTTGGTTCTTCCAACAAAGCCCTTGTAAAAAAACCCATACAAGAACTTGCAAAAAACTTTCAAAATTCCTCTATTATGGGAGCTTCTACAGCGGGTGAGATTTTTCAAGAGGAGGTATATGAAGACTCTATTGTCGCTGTTGTGATGCGATTTGCCACGACACAACTCAAACTTGTCACAAAAGAGATTCACAACAACTCCTTTCATTTGGGAAAAGAGATGGCGACAGAACTTGCCTCAGATGCACTTGCCGCTATTTTTATACTCAGTGATGGACTCCATATCAATGGTTCACAACTCACCGATGGTTTTAACACTGTAATCACCCCAGATGTCACCACAAGCGGCGGACTAGCAAGTGATAAGAGTAATTTTGTTGAAACGTGGATTGTCGTCAATGGTGAAGTCAAATCTAACTTTGTAAGTGCCATCGGATTTTATGGTAAAAATATTCGTATGGGGTATGGCACCAATGCTGGTTGGGATATTTTAGGGATTAAAAAAAGAGTTACAAAATCACAAAACAATAGAGTCTATACCCTTGACAACAAACCTATCTTAGACATTTATAAAAAATATTTAGGAGAACAGGCAAAAGATTTACCCGCTTCTGGTCTGCTTTTTCCTTTGGGTGTTTATACAAATGAGGCACAAAAGACCCCTATTATTAGAACTGTTTTAACTGTAGATGAAGAAGAAAAATCTATCACTTTTGCCGGAGATATTCCTGAAGGGGCGAGAGTCTGTTTAATGAAATCAAACAACGATAAACTCATCTCTGCAGCTTTGGATGCAAGTCAAGATGTCAATTTGGAAGATTATACAGATGAGCCCCTAGTAAACATCGCTATTAGTTGTATAGGTAGAAAACTTGTTCTCAAACAAAGAGTAGAAGAGGAGCTAGAAGCCGCAGTTGAAAATCTGCCAGCAAAGACACTACAAGTTGGTTTTTACTCCTATGGAGAGATATCTCCTAGTGGCTTACAACAGTGTGATTTACATAACCAAACCATGACACTGACAACAATATGGGAGAAAGATGCATAACTTACTCAAAAGGCAACTCAAAAAAACTGGTGCAACTGTTGATAAAAAATTTTTAGCACTTGTCAACCAAGCCTATGTTGATGCAGAAGAAGATAGAAAACTTTTAGAAAACTCTCTTGAAGTCTCCTCACAGGAGATGCAAGAACTCTATGATGAACTTGCTAGAACTTCTGCTCAAAAAATCAAGCAGAGTCAGGACAAATATGACAAACTCGTTTATGCATTAAGAGATCATTATATCTTCTTTGATTTTAACAAACAGTATGAGTTTACTTACCTGAGTGATTCGGTTTACAATATCTCAGGGTATCCCCATAACGAAATAATCAATACAAAACTCACTAATTATCTCACCAATGATAGCATTAACAAAGAAGCAATGAAATCTTTCAATAAACTGCTTGCAGGCGAACAGCAAAAGCCAGTTATTATTAGTGTCAAACATAAAAATGGCAATACTATCTATCTTGAAATCACAAGTTATCAACTGTGTGACACTTGTGAAAATGTCTTAGAAATACAAGGTATTGCAAGAGATGTTACAGAACGCTATGAATCTGAACAAAAACTCCACTATCTCTCCAATCATGATCCACTCACAGGTATTGCCAACAGATACAGCCTCTATAATAACCTTGATTTTATCATTACCGACTCTAAACGCAACCAAAAAACTTTTGCACTCTTATACCTTGACCTTGATGGCTTTAAAAGTGTCAATGACACCTTAGGGCATGACACAGGAGATTTGTTACTCCAAGAAGTAACACAGAGAATAAAAAAACATATTCGAGAAAATGACATATTTGCTCGAGTTGGTGGTGATGAGTTTGCAATAGTTCTTACAGATGTAGAGCATGCTTTTATCTCTAAAATTACCCAAACCATTCTCACAGAACTCAACAAAAGTTTTCTTCTGCAAAACAGAGAAGTCAAGATTTCAGCAAGTATAGGCATTGCAACCTATCCAAAAACAGGAGAGGATATTGAGACACTTATAAAAAGTGCCGATGCGGCAATGTATAGTGTCAAAAATGATGGGAAAAACAATTTTAGTATCTCTTAGTGCAACATCCCCACACCATTCACTAACAAATAAGCAGCCAAACCAAAGCCAAACAAAATCAAAAAGAGTTTACGTGCCTCTTTTTTAATACTTTTAAAATCTTCTTCTTTTTCTTGCGGTGTTTTCATACGTAAAAGTATACACTCTTAACACTAATGTAACACTTCTATTTTACAATTGCACCATCAAAAAAAAGAAGAGATAAAATTAACTTCATGTAACAAGTACAAAAGACTCCTCTAAAACATATATGTATGTAAACATCTGATAATAAGCTTGGTACTCCTTCCAAGCATATGCCATTATTATCGCAAATACATGAAGTTAATTTTATCTTTTCTTTTCATAGACTTCTTTCATAACCTAGATATGTCTCAGAGGGTTAAAAAGAGGGAAGATAGTGCAAAACAAATTTTTATGCCTAGCTGTAGCTAAGGATAAAACATTTTTTTGTGCTAGGTTGCCTCTTTTTAATCTTCCTGTAGGGCACTTTATAGAGAGCTTTACTCTTCGTTAGATAACCTTTACCATAGCTACGGCTATGCTAAAGAACATCTGCCTTGATTAAAACTCTCTATAAAGTGCTGAGACATATCTAGGTTATGAAAGAAGTCTAATAATTTCAAAGGTAATATTTATGAAAAAAATCATTCCTCTCTCTTTTCTTACATTTGCATCTCTTTATGGAGCAGAACTCCAACTTGCACCCATCGGGGTAGAATCAACACTTATCACAGAAGTCGCACAAAATGCACAAACTTCTGTCGATGTTGCTGTAGCACTCACTAAATCTCTTCCAAGTATTGATATGT
>JALWON010000001.1 GCA_027083475.1 Sulfurimonas sp. | reverse complement strand
CATCTCTTATGTGTTCTTTTGCACTTACATTGATTGTCTCAAGTTTGTATCCGAACTTTTTAGCAAACGCCGTGTAAGATGTTTTTTTATCGCTGCAAAGAAGAGTATCTTTATCTATTAACGGTATGAGAACCTTTGAGAGTGTATCTTTATTGCTTGTCTCTAATATTGAGTCAGCCGTATTACCATTTCTATCTCTTATAATCAATACCGCAGTCTGTTCTTTTGATATACCTCTTTGAGTGGCTTTACCACCTCGTACACGAGGTTTTCTCTCTAAATGATGATTGCCTTTTTGTGATTCTAAAAAGTAAGTTTCATCAAATTCTACAATTCCATGTAAATGTTCGGCTTTAATCTCAGTAGGAATTTTCAACATTCGATGTCTCCATCTAAAAGTTGTGCTATTTGCTACTTCGCAGTGTGAAGCAGCATCTCTAGTTGATTTTCCTCCTATTACATCTTTAGCATAATCAATCCATTTCTCTTTATGTCGTAATCTTGCTAATGGTGTATTGGTTAAGGCATTAAATGTTTTATGACAGCTATTACAACGATATCGTTGTAGATTTGCTCTCACTCCCCATTTATAAAAGCTTTTTGATTGGCAGTGAGGACATGATTCCATATGTCCAGTAACATCTTCTAGGTTCTCTAAGGAACATTTTTTGTGGAGTACATCTTCAGCTTGTTTTGATTGAGTGTATGTGAGGTTTTCTAACTCTTTTAATAGCTTTTGAAATAAATTGATTTTCATCGTCTTATCCCCCTATTATTGGTCTTATTTGACAAGTATAGCACTTTTAATTTTAATTTTCAACCCTTAATGCGAACATAGCCTATTTTAAATACAAAAACGAATATTTAAAAATTTTAAACTCCTCAAATCTCCCTATTTTCAAGCATATTTAAAGATTGCTGGACAAATCAGATTCTTTCTTATACAATGGATAAAATTGATAATGAGGTTAGTAAAATGTCCTATGTAAGTTCAAAAAAATATGGTGCAGCTGTTCAACATTATGTAAAGTCAAATGGAGATATCTCTTTCTATATTACATATAGAGATGATACCAATAAGACTATCCGAAAAAAGATTGGTAACAAGTCTAATGGTATTAATGAAAACTTCTGCTTTCAGCTATATGATTATGTGAGAATGATCTTGAAAATATCGAATATTCTTCAAAAATATATTACCAAGTCGGACTTTTACGGACTCAAATATAATATTTAAAACGCGTGAAAATCATACACACTTTTTCAAATCCTATCAAAATTATTATTATTGGACGGACTTATGACGGACTTCTCTAGTTTTTAGAAAGCTTAAAATAGAAATTAAAAGTGTTTGAAGTGTCGTATTATAGGGGTTTAGTGTGGCTCCGGATGCTGGATTCGAACCAGCGACCAAGTGATTAACAGTCACCTACTCTACCGCTGAGCTAATCCGGAATGTTGTTGAGCCGAAATTATACTTTATGACTTGAAAAAAGTCAAGTAGTTTTAGCTACTTTTTTTAATTTTCTCTTTGCATTATGTTTAGGGATTAAAAATACTAAGTTTGAAACTTCTTTTTTAACTATATCTCCATTTTCTAGTAGTTTTTCTAGTAGTTTTTTACTATATTTATCAAAAAGCAAATCTATATCATCTTGAGTTAATGGTCTCTTGTCTAAAGTATTTAGTATATCTTCATTTGTGTAGTGTGCATTGTTAGGTTCAGCGTGAACTCTTGAGGCTATATGTATAGGGATAGAGCTATCAAATAACATTGATATATCATGCAACTCTTTATAACTAAGCCCAACTACTGGATATGCTGGTGGTCTGTCTATTGTTCCAAGATCAACTCGTTTACATTTTATCTTATTTAAGACATCATTTAATTTTTTGATTTCTTCTTTTGTGTCGTTTAATTCATGAACAAATAATACTTCTATAAAAAGTTTTCCGTTGTAAACTTCACTAAAGAGCATAACTTTTTCTACAACTTGCTCTATATCTATATCTTCATGTGGTCTATCTATCTTTTTAAATACATCTTTACTTACAGCATCAAGTGATAGTTTTACTTGGTCAAGTTTTAAAAGGGAGTTGAAAATATTATCATCAACAAGTGTAGCACTATTTGTAAGGATTAGTGTTTGTGTTTTCCCTTTTATCTTATCTATTTCATCTATAAGTTTATCAAGTTCTGGATAGAGAGTTGGTTCACCGTTAGCTGTGAGAGTTATTACATCTATGTTTTCATCTAAATGTTTTTTTAGTTCTACAATAATACTATCTAAAGATACACTCTTGTCTTGAGTAGAAATAGTTGCATTTGGAGCAAGTTCACAATATAAACAGTCAAAGTTACATTGTTTTGAAGATGGAGAGAGGTCAATCCCTAAACTCATGCCAAATCGGCGTGAGTTTATAGGTCCAAAGATGATATTATTTTCCACTTACTC